>JAFVZE010000076.1 GCA_017508315.1 Kiritimatiellia bacterium
AGATGCCGGCAATTCCCTTCGCACCGGGTTCGCCGGCGGCAAGATAGATTTTTATTCTCCCGGCGGAGTTGCGCATCCTGGGCGCGAACTCCTTCTGGGCGGAGCCGCCGCTCCGGCCAGCGAGGTCGTCTTTGAAAATGAAACCTCTTCGCTGCCGGCCGTGCGGTTCAAGTGCTACGCAGAGGCCAACCGGCTTGCTTTTACCGGTGGCCGGCACTCGATCAACGGAGCGCTCGCCGCGAACCGGAATGCGGAAATCGGAGACAATTGCCGTAAAATCGCCGTCGAGATCGACAACGCGGAACTTTCGGTGTCTGGCGATATCGCGCTTTACCGCGGCAAGGATTACGGAAGTTCCCCGTACGCTTACGAATTCAGCGTCCTGAACGGTTCGACGCTGACGACGGAGGGGTCCTATTACGCCTATCGTTCGACGAACGGAATCACGAGGCTGGAAAATTCCGTCTGGAACGCGCTCGGAAAAAATGCGGGCTCCAGCACCGCGATGCATATCGGTTATTCGGACGGATACAATTATCCCACCGTCCAGAAGATGGTCGCGCTGAATTCGACGCTCAATATCGGGCGTCAGCACAATTACGGCAATTTTGCGGTAGGTCACCGCGCGAGCGTCGCGAAATGGGTCGAAGGTTACTTTTATGCGACCAACTGCGTCATCAACGCCAATGCTCAGTTCAATATCGCATGCGGGGCGGCGGAATTTGCGGATTGCAGGTTTACCGGTCTGAACAGTGCCCGCTACGGAGTTCAGGTCACGGGCGACGGAACTCTGACCGTGGACGGAGATACGTATATGACCGCGTCGCTGAGGACTTATATCGGCAGCAACACCCGCCGGGGGCCTGTTCTGGAGATCCGCGGCGGCACGGTCAAGATCTACAACCAGATCAACGTCGGCGACGGCGCGGATATGCCCGCCGGAACCGTTCAGACGAACATTATACGGCAGACCGGCGGCAGGATCGAGTCCAACTGGGTGTTCCTTTCGTATTCCGCCGAGCCCTGCCGTTATATTCTGGAGGGCGGCACATATGCCGTAAAGGCAACTGTCGGCAGCAGCGGTTCCAAAAGCCAGAAGCCCGACAAGGGCGGGTGGTCGCATTTCACCGGCAACGGCGGCGTTATCGAGGCGGTGGGCGTTCAAAAGCAGAATGACGTCCGGCAACCCCTCGTTTCCGGTCTCGACCGGTGCGAGGCCGGCGAGAGGGGGCTTATCGTCGATGACTGCGGGAATGAGCATTTCATCCGTCAGGACATTACCGACATGTCGGGCGTCTGCGGAAGGTTCGTAAAGCGCGGTTCCGGTACGATCACGCTTTACGTGCCGTCGAAGTGGGATGTTTCCGAGACGATCGTCGAGTCGGGAACGCTTCTTGTCTCCGCCGATGAAGATGCAGGAGTCGTTTTGGAGAGTGATGTCGCCGTCCGTCCGGCGGCGGCACTGTCGCTTGAAGGCGCGGCGTGCGCGCTTACAGTCGATTCGCTCGCGCTCACCAACGCGACGCTCGTTCTCGATCCGGGCGACACGCTCAGGGTGCGCGGGCCGCTTGAACTCGACAGACTGACGGTGCGCTTTACCTCGAATCCGACTGAGCAGCAGCTTTCCGGCTTCCTGACGGCCGAATCTCCGATTTCGCCGGAGACGAAACGGCAGTTGGAATTTCTGCGGCTGGAAGGGGTGGAGACGGCGGACGGCAGGCTGCCGGTTCCGGGTTTCACGACCGACGCTTCCGGTCATGCCGTCTGGTCGGTGGAAATGAAAGATGCCGTGGAAGTTGCCGGATCTTCGCGGTGGAATGGCGGCAGCGGCGGCTGGGAAGAGGTGTCTTCGTGGTCGGCCGGCGTCCCGGGAGCGGCGTCGAAGGCGGTGTTCGCCGATTCCGGCGATTCGACGGTGACGGTCGCGTCGGCGGCGGAAACCGGCGCGATCGAGCTTGACGGCGGCGACAGGGTGTTCTCCGGGCCCGGTTCTGTAGTTCTTGGCGCTTACGGCGGTTCATTTGTCAATGTTCTCGCCGGAACGCACCGCTTCGACGTGCCGGTCGTGTCCCGCGCCCCGTTCGCGCTTGACGCGGCGGCGGGAGCAGAGGTCGCGTTCGCGGGAGGCATGAGCGCCGCCGGCTTCAGCAAGACCGGCACGGGCAGGGTGGTTCTTTCGGGCGATAATTTCTTCGGCGGCGATATCGCGCTGAAGAGCGGCAAAATGACGCTCGCCGGCGACGGCGCGATCCGCGGCGCGGAGGTCCGTCTCGGCGACGGAACTTTGCAGGTGGCGCCGTACTGCCGCCTGCCGCCCTTCGCGCTTGTTCTGGCTTCGACCAATACGAAGGGGGCGGTCGTGGTCGATAACGCTTCCGATATAACGGTCGACGATTTCAAGGCGGAAAGCGGAGCGCTCATCAAGCGCGGAGCAGGTACGATGACGATTGATGTCTCGAAGGGCTGCCCGGGCGGACTGGCGGCGGGGACGGGCGGACACGCCAATGACGGGCTGCTCGCGTCGGCTAACCGGAAGCTTTTTGCGTTCGCGGACGACGGCACCCCGCCGGCGTTCGGTTTCGGCGGTTTCAACGTCGCCGGCGGCGAACTCGTCGTGCGCGGCAACGGCGGCGCGGTCTCCTGCAAGGGCGCGATCCACGTGGGACTGAGGACTTCGACCGACTGCGGAGCCCAGCCGTCGCTTACGCTCGACAACGTGGAAGTGGACGCGCTTACCGGCGTAAATTATCAGCATCTTACGATCGGACTTAATACCGCCGACGCCGGGAATTTCACTTCAAATCCGGTTGTCCGGGTGATCAATGATTCCAAGTTGTATGTCTGGAGCGTCAATATGGGTTATCCCTATGACAACGACGCGACCAGAACCGGGGCGAGACTCGAGTTCGCAGTCACCAATTCGCTGGTAAGGGCCTACGATCAGTTCGGATTTTCGCAGCTGCGCGGGAACGCGGGCGTCGCTCGGCTGCTCGCTTACGGTGCGACGCTCAACGCCTCGTGGTACGAAATCAGCGGCAATACCGATTCCCGCATCACCGCTTCGACGATCTCGTCCAGGACGGGGGATCACGTCAAAATTTCTGGCGACTGCTACGGCTCGGGGACGGTGCTTTTCGACGGCGGCACGCTTCTTAAGGTGAATTCGTTGGCGTTTAACCACGAGAGCGTGCGGTACGCCAGAATGCTTACGTTCGCGTTCGATGACGCGACATGGGACTCCGGGCCGGGCGGAATCGCGCTCGATGAAACCACTTTCACCGGATATCTCGCTTTCCGCCGTTTCGAAATGCGCGGCAAAGGGTTGACGCTTCCGGTCGCCGAAGGCGCGGTATTCCGCAGCGACGCGCTTTTCTTCGGTTCCGGCGATCTCGTCAAAACCGGGGCGGGAACGCTGTCTTTCGGCGAGGGCGCGTTTGCGCTCGGCGGTACGGTACGCGTCCGTGAAGGCGTGCTCGATCTTTCTGACGCCGGCACGGTGACTAACGCCGCTTTCGCCGGTCCGGGGACCGTCCGCGGGGCGTCTTTCGGCGAGGGAGCGCGTATCGAGCCGTCGATCGGCGCGGATTGGTCGTCGGTCGACGTTCCGGTATTTGAAAACTGTTCGTTCGGCGGACGGGTTTACGTGGAAATGGATCCGTCGCTCGCCGCGCGGCTTGAGTTGCCCTCCGCGGAAGGTGTCGCCGTCGCGAAGTTCACCGGCGCGCCGCCGGACGTTTCGCGCTGGCGCGTGCGCAACGTCTGGAACGAGCCGGGCGTGAGAGGGCGCTTCGCGCTCGACGGCGATACCGTGCGCATGACCGTGGCGCGCACCGGGTTCTCGATAATCATCCGGTAACAGGTCGGTAAAAGAAAGGAAAAGGATGAAGACTGTCTGGAAAGCTTGTCTGGTCGCGGCGGTGTCCGCATCGGCTCTTCGGTGCGCGGCGGACGAATTTAAGGATTATCGGCTTGCGATCGTCGAAGAGTCGCGCGATATGGCGGCGTTTGAGAATCCGGCGTTCGAGGATGTCTCAAAATACGGAATCGTGGACGAAAACGCCGAGATCGGGCGGTTCGGATTCAACGGCAACGGCGGAATACGCCTCAGGCCGCTGAACCGGAAACTTTCGTGGAAACTGCCGCTGAAAGCGAAACTCGAGAAAGGCAGGCGTTATGTTTTCAGCGCGGAGATCCGCCGCCACGGTGATGTGAGTTTTCAGGCGGCGTGCGACGTCTACTACCGCTCTCCGCGCAAGTACGCTTTCGGCGCCTGGGGGCCGAAACAGACGACGCTCGACGACGGCTGGGTGCGGCAGGAAGTGGAATTCATCGCCAAGGATGACGCCGAACTTCTGGATTACAGGTTTATGGTGTATTGCTTCGTCCCGAACGGCGCCGATGTGAACGACCGGGAGAATTATCTTGATGTCGACAATGTCGCCGTCCGGCTCGCCGCCCCGAAGTGGTATTTCTGCAACACCTGGCCGACGCACAACCGGATCCACCGCGAGGAAGGGCGCGTGCGTTGCCATTCGTGGTTCTGGGGCGAATTTCTCGCGAAGGACGCCGAGCCGGTGTATGCGTTCACGCTTGCGGCGGCGGACGGCAGGCGTCTGGCGCGGCGCAACGCCGCCGCCGACGGGCGCGAGGTCATGACCGCCGATTTCGGCAGGCTTGATTACGACGGTGAGGCCTCGCTTTCGGTCACGCTCTACGACCGCCGCCACCGTCTCAATCTCGGGACGCGCTCGCTCGCGGTCACGGTGACGCGGCGGCCGGACGTGTCGAAAGGACTGTTCGTCCGCGAAAACGGCGTCGTCCTCAAAAACGG
>JAFVZE010000077.1 GCA_017508315.1 Kiritimatiellia bacterium
ATCTCCGCGTCTCTCGACACGGACGGCGACGGCGTTCCAGACTGGTGGGAGGAGATCACGGTCTCGATCCTTCCGATCCCGCGGACGCCGCGCTCGACGCCGACGCGGACGGTCTTTCGAATCTCGCGGAATTCCTCGCCGGGACGGATCCGCGCCTCTCCGACACGGACGGCGACGGAATGCCCGACGGCTGGGAGACGCGCCACGGACTCTGCGCGTTCGTCGCCGAAGCCGCGCTCGACGATCCCGACGGCGACGGTCTCGTCAATCTTGAAGAGGCGCGTTTCGGCACCGACCCGAATCTCGCCGACACCGACGGCGACGGAGTTTCCGACGGAGACGAGCGTCATATCTATTTCAGCGACCCTGTCGTAGCGGATTTCTCCGGCACGGCCGAAACGAATTTCGTCATCGGCGTTTCGTCTGCCGATTGTGCGTTCGGAGACTGGATGGTTCAAGATGGAGAATTGTCGCTTGCGGGACGTGCGGGAACCGTTTTCTTTACAAACGATCTTGTTCTTGTTTCGTCCGGTATAAAGCAGCTTCGGTTTGCGGCATCGTATTCCGGTCCGTACGATTCGGAGCTCGTCTGCAGGATAGACGGAACATACGTCGGTGCGGCGCGATTCGCCGCCGCGAACGAAAAGCAAGTTTATGAGGTATCGTTTCTTGCCCAATGGCTTTCGCCGGGGGTGCATGAAATATCCTTTGAACTGCAGAACTTTTCCAGCAGTGTCGAGTTCGGCATCGGTTCAATCGCCGTGTGCGATGTCCAAGGAAGGGACGCGAACGGCAACGGGGTGGCGGACTGGATAGACGCGCGTTTCCGCGCACAGCGCTCTTATTCGCCTCCATCGACGGCTTCCAAGGTCTCGCCGTTCTGTCTGCGAGGCGAATATGTGTCAGGGGTCGAGCCGTCGGTTTCGTGCGGCGATACGCCTTGTGCCGTGGGAGTGCTTCCATATCATGGTTGGTATTCCGACATCGCTTTGAATGCGGACGCTACGACATCCGTATCCGTAGTCTATGAAAACGGCTTCAAGAACGAAACAGTCGAAGTCGTTTGGATCCCGTTCGACGTTTCGAGCGAAAACGACACTGTCGTACGTCGCGGCGATTCAATGCGCCTTTACTGTCCGAACGGAGAAGTTTTTGTCGATGGAACAAACGTCACTTCCCGTGCGGGAGTGCCTGCTCAGTATAGATTTGACGTTTGTGGGGTTCATGAAGTGGCGGGCGTCTTGTCGTCGGGATTGACAAGGACTTTGACCGTGACTGTGGTTTCGTGCGATATGGATGCGGAAACGCCGGCATGGCGAGGAAAGACAAGTTCCATGCCGATGAGCGGCGCCGGATTCGATTCGATGTATGTTTCCGTCGATCAGGGAGCCTCGCTCGTCGGTGTGACATCATCCGGTGGAAACCGGATATGCTCGTTCACGGTTCAGCCTTGCGACCGTCCGACTGCAATCTCCGTGGAGATAGACAACCCGGACGCCTCTGTCGTTGCGGCGACGCGGCTCAAACCGTTTTCCGCGTATTACACCCTTGATGGATGCTTCTACGAAGCGGCAAGGCTCGACGGGGGAACTCGCGAGATGGAAAACAGACTTTCGGTTTTCGATTTGCCCGCCGGTGTGGAACTTCGCATGACCGGGAACTCTGGAATCTGCTTTGAGGATGGTGCCGGGGTCATGAGTGTTACGAATGGGTCGGTAGATGTTATCGGAGATGTCGTTTACAGATTTCTCGTTCCAAACGGAGTGAGCAACCCGTGCCAGTTTTTGCATGCGTACAAGGATGGAAGGGAGTTTGCACAATGACGGCTTTTAGGAGATTTATGGAAACGTCGGGAACGGTCGTGCTGATTCTCTGTGCCGTGCTATTGTTCGCTGCAAAGTCCTTAGCCGCCGTTTCGCCGCAGTCCGTCTCGAACGCATCCGATGAGATGATGCCCCAAGCGCAGAAGCAGCCTCACACCCGCGATCCTGTCGGGCTGGTGACCGGGAGCGTGTACGAAAGGGCGTGCGATCTCGCAGTGTCTTGTCCCGACATCGACCTTGTAATGCTGCGTTCCTACACGAGCGCGCTGCAGTCCGACACGGGGCTTGGCTACGGCTGGACGCACGCCTACGACTGGCGTGTGGAGAAGGCCGGTTCGAAGATGCTCGTCCGCTCCGCCGGAGAAGGCGGCGCCACCGACACCGCCCACCTCTTCCCGGTGCCG
>JAFVZE010000078.1 GCA_017508315.1 Kiritimatiellia bacterium
ACGAGGATTAAAAAAACAATGTCAGAACAGAGCAATTACAACGCCGAAAACATTCAGGTTCTCGAAGGAATGGAGGCTGTGCGCAAGCGCCCGGCCATGTATATCGGCGACACCGGCGAACGGGGATACCACCATCTGGTCTACGAGGTGGTGGACAACTCCATCGACGAGGCTCTGGCAGGGCACTGTTCGATGATCGACGTCATCATCAACAAAGACGGTTCGCTCACCGTGCGCGACAACGGGCGCGGCATCCCCGTCGACATGCATCCGACGCAGGGCAAGCCGGCGATCGAAGTCGTGCTTACGGTTCTGCACGCGGGCGGCAAGTTCGACGGCTCGAACTACAAGGTTTCCGGCGGTCTGCACGGCGTGGGCGTTTCCTGCGTCAACGCGCTTTCCGACTGGATGAAGGTCGAGGTGAAGCGCGCCGGCAAGATCCACCACATCGAGTTTTCGCGAGGAGGCGTCACCAAGCCGCTCGAAGTCGTCGGCGAATGCGGCGACGAGACGGGAACTTCGGTCACGTTCTTCCCCGATCACACGATTTTCTCCTGCCGCGCATTCAAATGGGAGACGCTCTGCGCCCGCCTGCGCGAACTGGCGTTTCTCAACAAGGGCGTCACCATCCATTTCCGCGACGACGAGGGCGAGGCGCACCACGAAGAGACGTTCCGCTACGACGGCGGCATCGACCAGTTCGTCGAATGGCTCAACACCAACAAAAAGGCGCTTTCGCCGGTCATCCATTTCGAGGGCGAGAAGGAAGGCCTTACCGGCATGGTGCAGGCCGAGGTGTCGATGCAGTACACCGATTCCTACTCCACGCTGGAGCAGACCTACTGCAACAACATCCACACGATCGAGGGCGGTACCCATCTTTCCGGTTTCCGCGCGGCCCTGACGCGCACCATCAACAGGTACGGTACGGAGAACAAGCTGCTCAAAGAGAAGGACAATCTGACCGGCGACGATATGCGCGAAGGCCTTACCGTCATCGTTTCGGTCAAGGTTCCCCAGCCGCAGTTCGAGGGCCAGACCAAGACCAAGCTCGGCAACGGCGAGGTCGAGGGCATCGTCGGCTCCATCGTCTCCGACAGGCTGATGACGTTCTTCGAGGAGAACCCCGCCGTTGCCAAGACGGTGATCGAAAAGACGCTGCTCGCCGCCCGCGCCCGCGAGGCCGCCCGCGCCGCGCGCGAATCGACGCGCCGCAAGGGCGTGATGGACGGACTGTCGCTGCCGGGCAAGCTTCGCGACTGCTCGGAGCGCGATCCTTCGAAAACCGAACTCTTCCTCGTCGAAGGCGACTCCGCCGGCGGCTCGGCTCAGACCGGGCGCGACCGCGCCACCCAGGCGATTCTGCCGCTGCGGGGCAAGGTGATCAACGTGGAGAAAGCCCGCATCGACAGGGTGCTCGCCAACAACGAAATCCGCACGCTCATAACGGCGATCGGCTGCGGCTTCGGCGAGGAGTGGGATATTTCCAAGGCCCGCTACCACAAAATCGTCATCATGACCGATGCCGACGTGGACGGCGCGCACATCCGCACGCTGCTTTTGACTTTCTTCTACCGCAAGATGCCCGAGCTCGTCGAGAAAGGCTACGTCTATCTCGCGCAGCCGCCGCTCTACAAGGTCGAGCGCAAGAAAAAGAGCGAATACGTCCTCACCGACGCGGAGCTTACCGAAAAACTGCTCGTTCTCGGAATCGACGATTTCGAGATAAAGAACAAAGACGGCGCGGTGCTTGAAAAAGATGACGCGAAGAAGTTTCTGCTGCTGCTTGCCGAGATCGAATCGACGGTGAAGATGCTCGAAGAGCGCGGTTTCAGCGCCAAAGATCTCTTGAGCGACGAGGCTCAGCAGGGCGGCGGCGCGTCGATGCTCAAAAAGCAGTTCTCTTCGCTTTCCGGCTACGGCTACGGAGCCGAGGATTACTTCGGCGGCGGCCTCAAGAAACTCCTTGACGATGTCCGCGCCCACGGCAAGCAGGGGCTTTCGGTGTACCGCTTCAAGGGTCTCGGCGAAATGGACCCCGAAGAACTCTACAACACGACCATGAATCCGGAAAAGCGCCGGATGCTCCGCGTCAAACTCAGCGACACGGCGGCCGCCGACCGGATGTTCACGCTCCTGATGGGCGACGAGGTGGAGCCTCGGCGCAAATTCATCGAAGACAACGCGCTCAACGTGCGCAATCTCGATTTCTGATTTGAGATGGAAGATATGATTTTCGATCCAGTCGAAGACGCGCTCTCGGCGCTTCGCGGAGGCGAGATAGTTCTCGTCACCGACGACGCCGACCGTGAAAACGAAGGCGACTGCGTCTGCGCGGCCGAGTTTGCCACCTGCGCCAACGTGAATTTCATGGCCACCCACGCCAAGGGGCTCATCTGCATGCCGATGAGCGCGGAGTGGTGCCGTCGGCTCGATCTGCCGCAGATGGTTTCGCGCAACACCGACAACCATCAGACGGCGTTCACGGTTTCCATCGACGCGGCGGACACGACTACCGGCATCTCCGCTGAGGAGCGTTCCAGGACCGCGCTCGCCTGCGTGCGCGACGGCGTCAAGCCCGGCGACTTCCGTCGTCCGGGGCACATGTTCCCGCTCGAAGCGCGCGAGGGCGGCGTTCTCAAGCGCGCCGGGCATACGGAGGCGACGGTTGATCTCTGCCGCTTGGCCGGGCTCAAGGAGATCGGGCTCTGCTGCGAGATAATGCGTGAAGACGGCACTATGGCGCGGCTTGACGATATCCGGGAATTCGCGCGCAAACATTCGCTGAAACTCATTTCGATCGCCGACCTTATAGCCTACCGCCGCAAGAACGACAAGCTCGTCGAGGCGGTGGAGGAAGTCGATCTGCCGACCGATCACGGGCATTTCCGGCTCAGGATGTACCGCAGCCGCGTGACCGGGCTCGAGCACCTCGCGCTCGTGAAGGGCAAGGTGGACGACGGCGAACCGGTGCTGGTGCGCGTGCACAGCGAATGTTTTACCGGCGATGTCCTCGGGAGCGAGCGCTGCGACTGCGGTCCCCAGCTCCACACCGCGATGGAAATGATCGAGAAGGAAGGCCGCGGCGCTGTTCTCTACATGCGGCAGGAAGGCCGCGGCATCGGACTTGCCAACAAGCTCCACGCCTATAAAAAGCAGGAAGAGGGCATGGACACCGTCGAGGCGAACGTCGCGCTTGGTTTCGCGCCGGACCTGCGCGACTACGGCGAAGGGGCGCAGATGCTGGTCGATCTCGGCATCCGCAAGGTGCGGCTGATGACGAACAACCCCTGCAAGATCGCGGGTCTCGACGGCTACGGCATCGAGATAACCGAACGCGTGCCGATCGTAATCCCCGCAAACTGCCACGATCAGCGCTATCTCGACACCAAGAAAACCAAGATGGGGCACCTTATCTGAGGAACTGCAGACATGGACGCGGGACTTTTTACGATTTTTTCTCTGTTCAGTTTCGCGACGGGCGCCTGTATCGCAAGTTTCCTCAATGTGGTCATTTGGCGCGTTCCGCGCGGCGAATCGATCTCAAGCCCGCCGTCGCACTGTCCGAAATGCGACGCCCCGATCAGATGGTGGCAGAACGTTCCGGTCTTGAGCTGGCTTGCGCTGCACGGAAAATGCGCCGGCTGCAAAGCTCCGATTTCGCCGCACTATCTGCTGGTCGAACTGCTTGGAGGAGTGCTGTTTCTTGCCGCGTTTCTGCATTTTGAAGCGTTTTCGACCATTTATCCTGAGTGGAGCGATTGGATTATAGTTTGTGAACTGCTGGTCTGGTGGATATGGATTTCGCTGATGATCGTCGGCAGTTTCATCGACTTCGACCATAAGCTGTTGCCTGATTTCGTGACGGTCGGAGGCATGGTTCTCGGGTGCGCAAGGGGAGTTTTCGCGTCAATCGTCGGAATGATTGAAGCGAAGAGTAGTGTATTTTCGCTATCGGCTTTCGCACCGCTTTTAATGTCGCTTGCCGGTCTTGCCTTCGGTTTCGGACTTCTGTGGCTGGTCCGTTTTTTGGGTACCAAGGCGTTCAAGCGCGAGGCGATGGGGATGGGAGACGTTTTTCTGATGGGTGCGGTCGGGGCGCTTTTCGGACCGCCGACGGTTTTGGGAACGTTGATTCTCTCGTCGGTGTTCGGCTCGATCGCGGGAATCGCGCTGATGCTCGTCGATAGAATCCGCCCCGGAAGATTCGTTGAGATCCCTTACGGTCCGTACATCTGTCTGGGGTGTCTCACCTGCATGTTTTACGGCAACGAGCTGTATTCCTGGTACATGAATCTCTTCAGATAACGGAGGTGATGAAGGTGAAAAAACTGACGGTGTTTTTAATTGCGGCGGTCTGTTCTTTTGCCGCCTCTGCGGTTTTTTCGGCGCCGGCCGTCAAAGCGCCGACGGAAAAGCGATGGACGCAGACGGCCCGTTTCGGCGGCGCGGACTCCGTCAACCGATTGGTTCTGGATATAAGACATCCGCTGGATCTCAGGGTTGAAAGCGGAATTTCATTCGATATCTCCAGCCCCGACTGGTCCCGCTTTTCGCGAATGCTCGTGTATTTCAAAAGTGGCAACGGCTGGTATCAGGGCAGCTTCGAGATAGAGGGCGAGGAAGCGTGCCAGCGCATCACGGTTTACAAGCGTGACATAACGGGAATGGAAGGCGATCCGAGCGGCTGGGGAAATGTGAGCGTGGTGAGAATCGCCGCCTATCGCGCCGCCACGGCTGTCGGCAAGGCGGAAATTTCGGTTTCCGGTCTTGCGTACGTTTCCGCCTCCGCCGAGGTGCTGCTTGTGGCTTCCGGAAAAAAAGACGACAGCTGCCTGCATTATGCGGCGACGTTCTCGCGCACCATGGACGCGGCGGGAATAGTTCATGCCTCGGTCTTGGATCACGAACTGCGGGCGGACGACCTGAAAGGGCGCAAAGTTGCGGTGCTGCCGTACAACGGTTCGTTCCCCGAAGGCAAAGAGTCGATGATTCTCGATTTCATCGCCGGCGGCGGCAAGGTTGTCGCTTGCTACACGGTTCCCGTGAAAATCCTTTCGGCGATCGGGATCAGACGTACCGGGTGGTTTTCGGCGGCATCGGGCGCCGAGGCTCCGTTTACGGGTTTTCTGCGCACTGAATCGGGACTGAAAGGCCAGCCGTCTTTCGTGCCGCAGGTTTCAGGATATGCCGTTATCGCCGAGCCGGCGGCGGAAGGGGAGGTTGTCGCGAACTGGGCGAATGCGGACCGGGGCGACTCCGGAAAGCCCGCCATTGTCAGAACCGGCAAAGGCGTTTTCATCTCGCATGTCTGGGCCGGAGGGGCGACGCCGGACAAGGTCGCGCTCATGCAGTCGGTTTTTCAGGCGCTGCACCCCGATTTGAGCCGCGTTTTCAAGCGGCGGCGCGATGAGATCGCCAGATTGCGCCGGGAAAGCGAAGCCGAGCTCATGGCGGTTGCCCGCGTCGCGCCGGGAGAACGTTTCGCGGTGTGGTGCCATACGGCGTACGGTCCCGATACTTCATGGGACAAGGCCGTCGGCGTGCTTGCCAAGGCCGGTTGCACCGACCTCATACCGAATCTCTGCTGGGGCGGACACGCTTACTACAGATCGTCGGTGCTGCCGGTGCATAAAGCGGTGTCCGCGCGCGGAGACGCGTACGAACTGGTCAAGGAGGCCTGCCGCAAATACGGAATCAGGTTCCACGTCTGGCGGGTTTGCGGCAATCTTCACGGATGCCCGAAAGAATACCGTGAGCGTCTTCGCTCGGAAAAACGTCTGGCGGTGAGATTCGACGGGACTGAAATGGACGGCTGGGTATGTCTTTCGCATCCCGATAACCTCGAAACGGAGATCGCCTCTCTTGAGGAACTGGCGGCGAAAGGAGCACCCGGAGTGCATCTCGACTATATCCGCTATCGGGATCGCGATACTTGTTTCTGCGACGCCTGCCGCGAGCGTTTCGAACGTTTCATCGGCGGAAAAATCGACGGATGGCCGCGCGCGGTGCGCACCGACCGGCGTCTTGAGGCGAAATGGACGGAATTCCGCTGCGGCAACATCGACAAGATCGTGCGGGATGTTTACCGTCGGGTGAAGGCCAAAAATCCGAAATGCGAGGTTTCGGCGGCGGTGTTCCACACCTGGGCGTCGGCACCGGATCAGGTGGCGCAAAGCGCCGCGAAATGGTGCGGCGAAGGGATTCTGGATTTCATCTGTCCCATGGACTACACCGCGTCGACGTCTTTCTTCGCGAATTCGGTGCGCGACCAGCTGAAACTCGCCGGCAAAGTTCCGATGCTGCCCGGAATCGGGCTTTCGTGCTGGCGCGACAACGGCGACGACGCGAGACTGTTCGCCCGGCAGATATCCGCCGCCCGTGCGGAAAAAGCCGCAGGCTGGACGCTCTTCGATTTGAACGAACGAGGTTACAACGCCGTCAAAGCGATGGCAAAAGGAAAGTGAGGAAAATATGGTCAGGAAAATAATGTTGTTGTCCGCCGTGCTTCAGCTCGCCGCGCTTGCACAGGCGCGCCCCGTGTGGAAAGATCCGGTAGAACCCGGCAAATCCAGCGCGATCTGGAAACTTCCGGACGGGCGGGAATTGCGCGTTGACGTTCTGTCGGAGAATCTTTTCCGTGTCCGTCGCAGCTGGACGAACTGCTGGACCGAGTCGGGCATGAACCGCTACGGCGTTCTGAAGCGCGACTGGCCGCAGGCGGCGTTCTCCCGCAAGGACGATACGCTCAAGACCGCCGGCGCCGAGATGACGGTGGACGCCGGAAACGGCACACTCTCTTTGAAGTCGCTCTCTTCGCCCGCCGATATCAAGATCGATCCCAAGGCCGTCGGCAAGGGGTATTCGCTGCGCATTCCGCTCGCGGCGGACGAGCGGATGTACGGACTCGGCGACGTGAGCCGCGAGAACATCCAGCGCCGCGGCAAACGCTACGAGATCTGGGTGAAGAACGTCAACAGCTACATTCCGATGCCGATGATCGTCTCGTCGAAGGGCTGGGGGCTTCTGGTGAACACCACCTGGCGCAACTATTTCGACGTCGGCGAGAAGGACAAAGACGCGCTCATCTGCGAAGCGCCCGAAGGCGAGATCGACTTCTACGTCTTTACCGGCAAGGACTACAAGGCGCTTTTGGACATCTACACGCAGCTTTCGGGCCGTCCGCAGATGCTGCCGGCGTTCGGATACGGTTTCACGTTCGTCGCCAACCAGTTCATCGACCAGTTCAATCTGGTGCGCGACGCCTACGAGTTCCGCAAGACCGGCACTCCATGCGACGTGCTTGGACTGGAGCCGGGCTGGATGGAGCGGTTCTACGATTTCTCGACGCGCAAAACGTGGAATCCGCGGCTCTTCACTTTTCCGAGCTGGAGCAAAGCCAAGGGTATGACCTGGATCGGCGCGCTCGAGCGCGTGGGATTCAAGCTTTCGCTCTGGCTTTGCGTCGACTACGATCTCTACCGCTACGAGGAACAGTGCGCGGTCGGAGCGGCCAAGGCGGCCGGACGCAAAATGGAACCGGCCGAGGGCATTCCCGAGACCTGGGTTGATCAGAATGTCGTCGGCGAAATACGCAGCCGCAGGAAGACCGAGACGAACGTTTTCGTGACTCCGGGCATCGACCGCTCGCACGGAGACGAGGTAAATTACAAGGAAGGCGACCAGCCGTGGTTCGAGCACCTGAAGAAGTTCGTCGACCGCGGCGCGCAGTGCTTCAAACTTGACGGATCGCGGCAGGTCACTCCCCACGACGCCAAGCGCAAGTGGGCCAACGGCATGACCACCGAGGAGGCTCACAACCTCTATCCGCT
>JAFVZE010000079.1 GCA_017508315.1 Kiritimatiellia bacterium
GGCATCGCTTCCAGTACGGCGATTGAAGTGCCGGAGATATATCCGAAATGGGACTCCGAGCCTGATAAAAGCATAAGTTACGCTACTCCGCGCAAGGACAAGGGAACGGTGATTTCGGATGCTGAAGTGAAATCCGGAAATGCGTATGCCTTTTCGTCTGTTGGAGCCGCGAACGGAGCGACGGTCACTGTTGACGGCGAGCCGATCGAGATCAACGGATTGCGCGTTGACGCTTCTCAAGGCTCCGGCAATATCGAGAATGTCATTTTGGCGGAAAACGGAACGGTGGAAATCGTGAATTTCGACGAGGGCAGGCGCGAGATTTCATTCCCCGTCAATGTCGCCGATCTTTCAGAAAGCGGCGTAAGCGCCTGGAAGGTGAACATCAACGGCAAGCCGAGCAACTGGAAATGCACCGTCACTAAGGACGGCAGAATCCGCATTACGCCCGCCGGTATGTATCTCATCGTGCGGTAAGCTGCAGTCGGGATGTCGAGCATCAGATTGTGCAAGTGCGTTTCCCGCTCGTGAAGGACGAGCGCGTCCGCCATGAGGAGCGGTGCGCCGCCGTTGAAGTCGGCGCGAAAAGGGCGGTGTTCGAAGTAAAGTGAATCTGACGTACGACTCCTCTATACTTTTCCCCCTCCGGTTTGGTATAATGGCCCGAATCGTATCGGTAATACAAAAACGGAGCATAAGAATGAAACCTACACTGGTGGTTTTGGCGGCGGGCATGGGCTCGCGTTATGGCGGATTGAAACAAGTCGACCCCGTCGGTCCTTCGGGAGAAGCGATTCTCGATTATTCGGTTTTCGACGCCGTCCGCGGCGGATTCGGCAAGGTTGTTTTCATCATCCGCAAGGATTTCGAAGCGGAATTCAAGGAGAAGGTCGGCAGCAAGTACGAAGGGTTGATACCCGTCGACTATTGCTTCCAGGATCTGAATGACCTGCCGGAACCCTACAAGGTGCCGGAGGG
Source organism: Kiritimatiellia bacterium (assembly GCA_017508315.1). GTDB lineage: Bacteria > Verrucomicrobiota > Kiritimatiellia > RFP12 > UBA1067 > UBA1067. The sequence continues at coordinate 979 of JAFVZE010000079.1, forward strand.
ACGCGCAAAACCCTGGGGAACGGCCCATGCCACCCGTTCGGCGCGTTCGGTCGTGAATGAGCCGTTCGCGGTCATCAACGCCGACGACTTCTATGGCCGCGACGCGTTCGCGAAACTCGGTGCGTTTCTTTCGGCGGCGAAGCCGATGGAGTTCGCGATGGTCGGCTACAAGCTCGAACTTACGCTTTCGGAAAACGGTTCGGTCGCCCGCGGTGTCTGCGATGTCGCCGAAGACGGTTCGCTCAAAGGCGTTACGGAAATGACCAAACTTGTGCGCGCCGGCGAAGTCGCCGAAAACCGCGAGGATGAGATCAATCCCGTCAAGGTGCCGCTCGATGCGCGCGTTTCGATGAACCTCTGGGGCTTCACGCCGGAGCTTTTCGCCGAACTTGAGCGCCGTTTCCCGCTGTGGCTCGCCGAGAACGGCGCGAAGGAGAAGAGCGAGTGGTACATTCCGTTCGTCGTGGATGAGCTTATCCGCGAAGGCAAGGCGTCCTGCAGGGTGCTTCCAACCGAGTCGAGCTGGTTCGGAGTCACCTATCGCGAAGACAAGCCTTTTGTGATGGCGGAAATCGGAAAACTCGTTGAAGCCGGAGAGTATCCGGCGAACCTGCTCGCCAAGTGATCCGGCGTCTGCTGGATATGGTATGGCCCCGCGACTGCGAGGTCTGCTCGCGCCCGGCGGATCGCCCCGGGCGCCATGTTTGTTCCGACTGCCTTGAACGTCTGCCTTTCATTCCGGTCGACGGCTGCTGCCGCCGGTGCGGTTGCGACGTCCACCGGCTCGACGGCGAATTTCTCTGTGAAGAGTGCCGGACCCGCGGCCGCGGATTCGACCGCGCCGCTTCGGCGCTGCGCTACGAAGGCGATGCGGAGAAGATGCTCAAAAATTTCAAATTCCGCCGGCATTTGTGGCTGAGGGATGATTTCGCCGATTGGCTGGAGGCTTGCGCGCGGGCGCGGTTCAAAACGGATGAGATTGATCTGCTGCTTCCCGTGCCGCTGAAGTTTTTCCGTCGCATCGACCGGGGATACAACCAGTGCGATTATCTCGCCGAGGCGCTTTCGCGGCGTCTCGGTCGGCCTTTTTCAAAGAGTGTTCTCAAAAGGGTCGGTTCGCCGGCGCGTCAGAGCGAACTGCCGGAAAAAGAGCGCTTTGACAACGTGAGGGGCACCTTTGCGGTGGGCAAGACTGATGTTCTCGCCGGGAAAACCGTACTGGTGGTCGACGATGTGATGACCACCGGCGCAACGCTTTCGGAATGCGCGAAAACCCTGAAAGCGGCCGGCTGCGCCAAAGTCTGGTGCATTTCGCTGTTGCGGTGACCGACGTTGACATTCACGCCTTTCGAGATCGAACCGTGCTTGAAAATGCGATAAAACCGTCAGGTGTGTTGAAATCTGGGCTGGGATGGTGTATACTGTTCGACTTCAATATTTCAAATCTGCCTTGAAAGGCAACACTACCGAGGAATGACCAAAAAATGTTGAATTGGATGGACAGCCTGCGCGGGCGTTCGCTTATGCGCCTTGCGTCTTTCACCGATGAGGAGATGCTCGATCTCATCGATCTCGCCGCTCAGCTCAAAGAGCGCCGCCGCTGCGGTGTGCGCGGCAATCTGCTGGAACGGAAGAATATCGCGCTCATTTTCGAGAAATCCTCCACCCGCACACGCAACAGCTCGGTTATCGCCGTGCGCGACGAGGGCGGCGGCGCGGAGTATCTGACGCGTCCCGACATCCACTTCGGAAAGAAAGAGTCCGTCAAGGATACCGCGCGCGTTCTCGGGCGCATCTACGACGGCATCCTCTTCCGCGGATTTTCGCAGAAGACCTGCGAAGAACTCGCCGAATATTCGGGTGTGCCGGTCTGGAACGGCCTTACCGACGCCTACCACCCGACGCAGATTCTCGCCGACCTCCTGACGGTCAAGGAGACTTTCGGCTCGCTCAGGGACTGCACGGTCGCGTATGTCGGCGACGGTCGCAACAATGTCGCCAATTCGCTGATGATGGGCTGCGCGAAGGCGGGGGTGCGCTACGTCTGCTGCACTCCGAAAGAACTTTGGCCGGACGAGGCGGTATTGGCCGAGGCCGAAGCGGTCGCCGGGAAGAACGGCGTCGACATCCGCGTTTTCGACGATCCCCGGAAGGGCGTGAAGGGCGCCAACGTCCTCTACACCGACGTCTGGGTCTCGATGGGCGAGGAGGCGAAGACCGCCGAGCGCATCAGGATGCTCCGTCCATATCAGGTCAATATGGATCTCATGCGCGCTACCGGCAACATAGGCGGCAAACTTATGTTTCTCCACTGTCTGCCGGCGTTCCATGACTTCAATACCGAAGTCACCAAGGATACCGGTGCTTTGGAGGTGACCGACGAAGTCTTCGAGTCGAAATATTCCAAGGTTTTCGACGAATCCGAAAACCGCATGCACACGATCAAGGCGCTGTTCGTTTCGGCGCTCTGCGATCGCGCCGAGATATGAGGGATTTCCCGGACTGGGCCGGTTTCACGCCGGAAAAAGCCGCGGCGGAGCTGCCGCGGCTTCTCGCCGAAGCGGAGGCGAAGGTTTCGGCGATAGAAGCGTCCGATCCCCGCCGGTACGAGGATTTCATGTGGGCGCTCGACGACGCGACCGACGAGCTGTGGCATTGCTGGGGTGCGATCTCGCACATGCTTTCGGTGATGAACAGCGACGCCTGGCGCAAAGTTCAGGATGATTTTCAGGGAAAGGTCGTGGCGTTCTCGCTTCGTGTCGGACAGTCGAAGCGGCTTTACGAAATCGCCGATTCGCTCATCAGGCGCGGCGAGGGGCTCGATGCGGTGCGGCGGCGGATCCTCGAAAAGACCGTGCAGAGCGCCCGTCATGCCGGTGTCGCGCTCGAAGGAGCGGCGAAGGAGCGCTTCAACGCGATTCAGGCGGCGCTGGCGCGTCTTTCCGCGGATTTCCGCAATGCCGTCATCGACGCCACAACTCCGGAGATCGCCGATGCGGCGTATCTCGAATCGATGAAGCACGAGCGCGACCGCTCCCGCCGCGAGGAACTGTACCGCAGGCGTCAGACGAGAGCGCCGGAAAACGCTTCCCGCATCGATGAGATTCTTTCGCTGCGCCGGGAGATGGCCGGACTGCTCGGCTACGGCAGCTACGCCGAACTTTCGGTGGATTCCAAGTGCGCGCCCGGCGTCGGCGCGGTCATGGACATGATCGACCGTCTGGACGCGGCGACGAGGGCGGCGGAAGCGCGGGAGCGCGCGGAACTTGAAGAGACCGCGGCCGATACGCTCGGCTCGGGCGTTACGGTCGAGCCGTGGGACGTCGCTTTCTGCGCCGAGCGTCTGCGCGAGCGCAGGTACGCCTACAGCGAAGAGGAACTCAAGCGGCACTTTGAATTTGAAAAGGTCCTTGCCGGGCTTTTCAGGATGGCGAAGTTCCTTTTCGGCGTCGAGATCGCGGAATTGAAGGGCGCCGACAAGCCGCCGGTGTGGCACGACGACGTGCGCTTTTTCGCCGTCAGCGAGGGCGGGAAGGAGATCGCGCATTTCTATCTCGACGCGTTCGTCCGCAGCGCACTCAAAAGCGGCGGGGCGTGGATGAACGAGTTCCGCAACCGTTCGTGCCGCGACGGAGTTCTTCGCCGGACGCCTCTGGCTACGGTGGTGCTCAATCTCGCCGAACCGGAAAACGGCGTTTCGCTCATGCCGATGCGCGAGGTTGAGACGCTTTTCCACGAATTCGGCCACGCTTTGCAGCAGATGCTGACGCGCGTCGACGAGGAAGACGCCGCCGGCGTGAATCTCGTCGAGTGGGACGCCGTGGAAGTGGCGAGTCAGTTTATGGAGAACTGGTGTCTCGACCCGCGCACGGGCATCGAAGTGCCGGCGGATCTGAAGGCGAAGGTGGAGGCGGCCAGGAATTTCCGCGCGGCGAGCGCGTGCCGCAGGCAGCTCGCTTTCGCTTCGCTCGACATGGAACTGCATTCGACTTTCGATCCCGCCGGAGGCGCGACGCCGAACGATGTCAAGAACGCCGCGTTCGGACGCTTCGGAATTCCGGTCTTGCCCGAAGACGGTTTTCTCAACGCCTTCAGCCACATTTTCGCCGGCGGCTACGCCGCGGGCTATTACGGCTACAAGTGGGCGGAGGTCATGTCGGACGACTGCTACGGCGCTTTCGTGGAAGCGGGGCTCGCCGACGACCGTCTGACGGTTGAACTGGGCGGAAAGTACCGCGATACGATTCTCGCTCTCGGCGGCGGCGTTTCGGCGCTGGAGGCGTTCCGGCGTTTCCGCGGACGCGAGGCGCGGATCGACGCGCATCTGAGGCGGCAGGGGCTTGACGGGAAGGCTTCGGAGGCGGCGGATGGCTGATTTCGTCCATCTTCACCTGCACACCACCTATTCACTCCTTGACGGGCAGTGCCAGATAAAGCCGCTCGTCGCCAAGGCGAAAGAGCTCGGAATGTCCGCGCTCGCCGTCACCGACCACGGCAACCTTTTCGCGCTAAAGGCGTTCTACGACGAATGCCGCAAACAGCAGATAAAACCGATTCTCGGCTGCGAGGTGTACGTCACATCGACTGGCGACTACAGGACGCGGGACAAGACCGAGCGCCGTCACCATCTCTGCCTGCACGCCAAAAACCTCACCGGCTACCGCAATCTCGTAAAGCTCGTTTCCGAGGCGCACATCAACGGCTTCTACCACAACGCCCGTATCGACCGCACGCTTCTCGAGAAGCATCACGAGGGACTGCACTGTTCGTCGGCGTGCATCGCCGGAGAAGTTGCCGCCGCCATCGACAACGGACGGATGGACGAGGCCGAGCGCATCGCCGCGTGGTACAAGGAGCTTTTCGGCGACGACTATTCGCTCGAGGTAATGCTCCATCCCAGCGGCAAGGGCGAGGGCGCCGAGACGATTCCCGGCAAGGAGCCGCTGCCGCCCAGGCGATCGCCGATTTCCGCGACCTCTACGCGCGGCAGCAGCGCGTCGTCGAGGGGATGCTCGAGCTTTCCGAAAAACTTTCCGTCCGCGTCATCGCCACCAACGACGTCCACTTTCTGAACCGCGAGGACGACGATTCGCACGATGTTCTCCTGGCGCTTTCCACCGGCAAGAAGATGTCGGACCAGGGGCGCATGATCTATTCGGGGCAGGAATGGTTCAAGAGCGAAGAGGAGATGCTCTCGCTCTTTCCCGGACATCCGGAATTTCTCGCGGCGACCGCGGAAGTCGCCGCCATGGTGGAGGAATACGAACTCAATTCGCCGCCGATCATGCCGAAGTTTCCGATTCCGGAGTCGTTCGGAACCGAGGAGGAATACGAAAGACGCTTCGACGAGGACGCGCTCAGGGCCGAGTTCAGGAATTTCGATCGTCTCGGGGGCCGCGAAAAGGTTCTGCGCATCAAGTTCGAGGCCGACTATCTCGAGCACATAACCCGCGCAGGCGCGAAGAAGCGCTGGGGCGAGCCGTTGGACGCGGAGACCGAGGAGCGCGTCGCCTTCGAACTCGACACCATCAAGCAGATGGGTTTTCCGGGGTACTTCCTCATCGTCAACGACTACATTTCCGCGGCGAGGTCGATGGGCGTGTGGGTCGGTCCCGGGCGCGGCAGCGCGGCGGGCGCGGCGGTCGCCTACGCGCTGGGGATCACCAACGTCGATCCGCTAAAGTACGATCTCCTGTTCGAACGCTTCCTGAACCCCGACCGCATCTCGATGCCCGATATCGACGTCGACTTCGACGATGCGGGCCGCGGCAAAGTGCTTGAATACGTGACCGGAAAATACGGTCAGGACCATGTCGCGCACATCGTCACCTTCGGGCAGATGGCGGCGAAGAGCGTCATCAAAGACGTCGGGCGGGTCATGGACTATCCGCTTTCCGACACCAACAAGCTCGCCGGATTCGTGCCGGAAGTGCCGAAGATCACTTTCAAAAAGGCCGTGGACCAGTCGCCGGACCTGAAGGCGGCTTTCGAGTCCGAGGATCCGACGGTGCATCTCCTGATGCAGCGCGCGGCGCGGCTCGAGGGCGGCATGCGCCAGCCTGGCGTCCACGCCTGCGGCGTCATCATCTCGCGCGATCCTCTCATCGAGACGCTGCCGGTCATGCCCACCGACGGCGAGTCGCTCCTCACCACCCAGTACGACGGACACTTCGTCGAGCCGGTGGGGCTTTTGAAGATGGACTTCCTGGGGCTCAAGACGCTGACGGTCGAAAAGGAGTGCGTCGAGCTTCTCGGGGCGGACAATCCGCGCGTCCCGGAAAAACTGCGCGACGAGAAGGGATTTCTCGATCCGGACAAGATCCCCGACGACGACAGGCAGACGTACGAGCTTTTCGGGCGCGGCGAGACGACGGGCCTCTTCCAGTTCGAATCCGACGGCATGAAGAAGTGGCTCATGGCGCTGCAGCCGGAAAAACTCACCGATCTCGTCGCCATGAACGCGCTCTATCGCCCCGGGCCGATGGACTACATCCCCACGTTCGTCCGGCGCAAGCAGGGCGAGGAGGAGATAACCTACGACCATCCGCTCATGGAGAAGTATCTCAAGGACACGTACGGCGTGTGCGTGTACCAGGAACAGGTGATGCTTCTTTCGCGCCTGATGGGCGGCTTCACCCGCGGCGACTCCGACGTCCTCAGAAAGGCGATGGGCAAGAAGATGCTCGACGTGATGGAGAAGCTGAAGGTCAAGTTCATCGACGGCTGTCTCAAGAACCCCGAGTTCCGCATCGGCAAATGGCAGGACGAGAAGACGGCGCGCGAACTCATCGACAAAATCTGGGACGACTGGCGCGCGTTCGCGTCCTACGCGTTCAACAAGTCCCACGCCGTATGCTATGCGTGGGTCGCCTACCAGACCGGCTTTCTCAAGGCCCATTATCCGGCGGAATTCATGTGCGCCCAGATTTCCTCGGAAATCGGGAATTTCGACAAGCTCCCCGGCTTCGTCGCCGAGGCGCAGGAAATGGGACTGGAGCTGAAACTGCCCGACGTGAACGAATCTGGCTCGCGCTTCGTTCCGACTTCCGACTTCAAGGGCATACGCTATGGCCTTTCCGGCATCAAGGGCGTGGGCGCCGCCGGCGACGCGATCGCCGAAGAGCGCGCGAAGAACGGACCGTACAAGGGATTTCTCGATTTCTGCATCCGTCTTGCCGGAACCGCCGCCTGCAACAAGCGCGTTCTCGAAAATCTGACGCGGACCGGGGCGTTCTCGTCGTTCGAAACGAACCGGGCGAAACTCTACAACAACATCGAATACGCGCTCAAGAAGGCGCAGCAGCGCGCGAAGGAGAAGGCGAGCGCGCAGGCGAGCTTCTTCGATCTGATGAGCGGCGGCGAAGAGAAGATATCCGACGACGAGCTCATGCCTTCGCCGCCGTTCTCGCCGGCCGAGGACCTGAAGAACGAGCGCGATTTCCTCGGAGTCTACATTTCCGGGCATCCGCTCCAGAGCTGCCGGCGCGTCATCTCCGAAGTCGCCACGTTCCGCGCCGCGACGATCGCCGATCCCGGGGCGGTGGACGAGCTTCTCAAGCCGCTGCCGGTCGACAAGTGGAAAAAGAAGTCGAATCCGTATCTGAAGGACGATCGCGGACTGAAGCATCTCGACGTCAGGATGGTCGGGATCCTTTCGTCGTGCACGGTGAAGATTCCCAAACCGCGTCCCGACGGCAGTGTAGGGCAGAAGTGGGCCATTCTGCAGCTTGACGACGGCGATGTGGTCGACGCGTTCTGCTTCGCGAAATCATGGGAGAAGTTCTCGTCGGTGGAAACGGCGGTGGACCGGCTGGTGCTTCTTTCGGGTGAAGTTTCGCGGCGCGTCAATTACGAGAAGGACGACAAGATCGAAAAGCGCGGTCCTCAGCTCGGCGACTACAATTTCACGGTCCGCGAGGCGTATCCGCTCGCCGACGCGCTGCCGCTTCTGTGCGAGGCGCTGCGGGTGCGGCTGCGGCACGACGATCCCGGAATCGACGGCAAACTTTCTCGGCTGCGTTCGGCGATAGGCGGCAATCCCGGAACGCTGCCGGTCGTGATAGAGCTCCACTATCCGGACGGCGGGATCGCCGAGGTGAATCTCGGAGACGCTTTCCGCGTGAATGTGGATGTGGCGTTTCTCTCGGAACTTTCAAAGATAGTGCCCCAGAGCGACACGTCCTTCGCGCCGGACGGCAGGATATATCTTGCGCCGCGCGAACGCAAGCCGTGGGAGTCGTGAAAACTGACAAGGCAGGTGTTTATGACCGACAGCAATCTGAAATTCTACGGCGAGGACGTCTTTTCGGAAAAGGCGATCCGCGTCCATCTCTCCAAGGCCGTGGCGGACAAGCTCATCGCCACCATGCGCGAAGGGAAGCCTCTCGACCCGACCATCGCCGACTCCGTCGCCGAGGGCATGAAGAAGTGGGCGCTGAAGAAGGGCGCCACGCACTTCACGCACTGGTTCCAGCCGCTCACCGGCGGCACCGCCGAAAAGCACGACGCGTTCCTCGATCCGGCCGGGCCCGCGCAGGCGGTATTCAGATTTTCGGGGCGCAATCTGATCGGCGGCGAAGCCGACGCCTCGTCTTTCCCGTCCGGCGGGCTGCGCTCGACTTTCGAGGCCCGCGGCTACACCGCCTGGGATCCGACGTCGCCGGCGTTCATCAAGCGCCACGAAAACGGCGCGACGCTCTGCATTCCGACGGCGTTCTGCTCCTATACGGGCGACGCGCTCGACATGAAGACGCCGCTTTTGCGTTCCATCCAGGCGGTGTCGCGCGCTACCGGACGGCTGATGGCGAAATTCTCCCAGCCCGACGCCCATGTCGAAATCACGCTCGGCGCCGAGCAGGAGTATTTTCTCATCGACCGCGGATACTACATGCGCCGTCCCGATCTGCTGCAGACCGGACGGACGGTTTTCGGCGCGGCGCCCGCCAAGCACCAGCAGCTTGAGGACCACTACTTCGGGGCGATCAGGCCGCGGATATTGAAGTTCATGTCGGAGGTGGAAGACCGGCTCTGGAAACTCGGCATCCCGGCCAAGACCCGCCACAACGAAGTGGCGCCGGCGCAGTTTGAACTTGCGCCGATGTTCGAGGACCTGAATCTCGCCGTCGACCACAACATGCTGATCATGGAGGTTCTGCGCCAGAGCGCGGAGCGCAACGGACTCGTGTGTCTGCTCCATGAAAAACCCTTCGCCGGCGTCAACGGCTCCGGCAAGCACTGCAACTGGTCGATCGCCTACGGCGGGCGCAATCTGCTCTCGCCGGGATCGAACCCGCGGGAGAATGCGATATTCCTGACCTTCCTTTCGGCGATCATCCGGGCGGTCGATCTGCACGCCGACATTCTGCGCATGACCACCGCCGGCGCAGGAAACGACCACCGTCTCGGGGCAAACGAGGCGCCGCCGGCGATCATCTCGATCTTCCTCGGCGACGATCTCAACGCCGTGATGAAAGCCATCGAATGCGGAAGCGCGCAGTCTTCGCGTTCCCGCCGCCGGGCGCTCAAGGTGGGCGTCGACACTCTGCCGCCGCTGCCGATGGACGCGACCGACCGCAACCGCACCTCGCCGTTCGCCTTCACCGGCAACAAGTTCGAATTCCGCGCCCCCGGCTCGTCGCAGAACTGCGCACAGAGCCAGATGGTGCTCAACACGATCGTCGCGGAGTCGATCGACGCCATCTGCGACAAACTCGAGGCGATGGAAGGCGGTTTCAACGACAATCTTCAGAAACTGCTGCAGCGGCTGATCCGCAAGCACAAGCGCGTGCTTTTCTCCGGCGACGGCTATTCCGGCGAATGGGAGAAGGAGGCGGAGGCGAGGAAACTGCCGAATCTGCGCGATACGCCGCAGGCGCTCGCTCCGCTCCGGGACAGGACCGCACGCGCGCTTTTCGCGAAGTACGGGGTTCTGACCGAAAGCGAGATGGAAAGCCGCTACGAGATAGGGATCGACGATTACAAACGGCGCATCCTCATCGAAGGCGAGGTGGCTCTCGATATCGCCCGGTCCATGATCCGCCCGGTCGTCGCCGATGAGTTCAGCAAACTGGCCACGGCCATCGGGCAGGCGAAAAAAGACGGTCTGAAGGTGGGTCTTCGCGGCCTTACGGCGCTTTCGCTCAAACTGGGCGCGGGGCTGGACGATCTTCACGTCAAGTGCGAGCGCGTCGAAAAAACTCTCGCGAAGGGGGAGCCGACGGCGATTTTGGGAGCGATGGACGATCTGCGGCGGACGGTGGACCGGCTTGAGCATCTGGTCGACGATTCGCGCTGGCCGTTGCCGAAATACCGCGAAATGCTTTTTGTCTACTGATTTTGAACCGCACGGCGGATACGGATGATAAAAAGCGGCGAGAATCTTATCGACGGCGTGGCCGTGGAGGTCGTCCGCAAGCGTATCCGGCGGATAAACCTGCGCGTCGGCGATGACGGGCGGGTGCATCTGTCGGTTCCCGTGCGGTGGGCGACCTTGCGCGAGGGCGAGGAGTTTCTGCGCGCGAAATGGGACTGGGTTCTGAAAGTGCGGGCGAAAACCGCCAGTTTGCGTCATGCAGCCGCAGAACCTGTTTCCGGAGCGGAAATCTCGTCCCTGTCCGCGCTCGTCGGGGAATTGACCGTGGCTTGGGCGCGTCGGCTCGGCGAAGACGGCGTCGGCTGGCGGTTGCGCCCGATGAAGACGCTCTGGGGGTCGTGCAATTTCCGCCGCCGCCGGATAACCTACAGTCATTCGCTTGCAGGGGTTCCGCGGGAACTGGTGGAATATGTCGTGGTGCATGAACTCACCCATCTGAAAGCCCACGATCACGGAGCGGGGTTCAAGGCGCTTATGGACGAGCGCCTCCCTGAATGGCGGGAGCTGCGGAAAAATCTCGCCGTTTTCAGATGGGATCCCGCCGGGAGTCAGACGCCAAGCAGCTCTTTGGCGCGCGTCACGGCGTTTTCGTCGGGAGGCGGAACTCCGTTCAGCTGATATTCAAGGCCGAGCGCGCGCCATTTCTCCGCGCCCATGTCGTGATACGGCAGAACCTCGACGCGCTCGACGTTGCCGAGCGAACGGATGAACTCTCCCGTTTTCGAGAGATCCTCTTCGCCGTCGGTAAGTCCGGGGACGAGCACGCGCCGGATCCAGACCGGAACGCCTTTCTCCGAGAGATAGCGCGCGCAGTCCAGAATCCGCGTGTTGTCCGCGCCGGTCACCTTGCGGTGAAGCTCGCGATTAAAAGCCTTCAAGTCCAGAAGCACGGTGTCGGTCGCGGCGAGGAGCCTTTCGATCCGTCTGTCGCCGCGGCGGAAGGGGCCGGCCGCCGTATCAAGGCAGGTCGTCACTCCTTCGGCGTGCGCAAGCTCGAAAAGTTCGGCGGCAAATCCCGCCTGCATCATCGGCTCGCCGCCGGAAAGAGTGATTCCGCCTTTTTCGCCCCAGTAGTCGCGGTAGCGCAGAGCGCGGGAAAGCGCCTCTTCGGCCGTCGTCTCCGCCGCACAGGACGCATTCGCCCAGGTGTCGGGATTGTGGCAGTAGACGCAGCGCAAAGGGCAGCCGTGCATAAACACCACAAAGCGAACTCCGGGGCCGTCCGCCGCCCCGAACGATTCGAACGAATGTATTTTCCCGGTCACAGACTCTTGTGGCAGGTGCGCCTGATAACGTCAAGCTGCTGTTCGCGGGTAAGATCGATGAACTTCACCGCGTAACCGCTTACGCGGATCGTGAAATTGGCGTATTCCGGTTTCTCCGGGTGTTCCATCGCGTCAATGAGTTTTTCGGTTCCGAACACGTTGACGTTGAGGTGGTGCGCGCCGCGCGAGAAGTAGCCGTCCATCACCGAAACAAGCGTGGCGACGCGGGTTTCCGGATCGTTCCCGAGCGCTGAAGGGTGGATGGTCTGCGTGTTGGAAATGCCGTCGAGGGCGTATTCGTAAGGGAGTTTCGCGACTGAATTGAGCGATGCGAGAAGCCCGCTCGACTCCGCGCCGTACGCCGGGTTCGCGCCGGGAGCGAGCGGCTCGCCCGCTTTGCGGCCGTCGGGCATGGAGCCTGTCGCTTTGCCGTATACGACGTTGGAGGTGATGGTGAGAATCGAGGTCGTCGGCGTCGCGTTGCGGTAGGTGTGGTGGCTTTTCACCTTGCGCATGAATTCCGTAAGCAGCCATTCCCCGATCGCGTCGGCGCGGTCGTCGTCGTTGCCGTAACGCGGGAAGTCGCCCTCGGTTTCGTAGCCGACGGCAAGTCCCGTCTCGTCGCGCACGACGCGCACTTTCGCGTATCTGATCGCCGAAAGCGAGTCGACCGCGTGGGAGAAACCTGCGATGCCGGTGGCGAACGAACGCTTGACGTCGGTATCGATAAGCGCCATCTGCGAGGCTTCGTAGTTGTAGCGGTCGTGCATGAAGTGGATGATGTTGAGCGTATGCACGTAAAGCCCGGCGAGCCAGTCCATCATCCGCTCGTAGGCGTGAAGCACCTCGCCGTATTCGAGTACGTCGCCGGTAACGGGGCGGAATTCCGGACCTACCTGCACACGGGTAACTTCGTCGACACCGCCGTTGATCGCGTAGAGAAGACACTTGGCGAGGTTCGCTCTCGCTCCGAAGAACTGCATCTCCTTGCCGGTCTGGGTCGCCGAAACGCAGCAGCAGATGGCATAGTCGTCGCTCCAGACGCGGCGCATCACCTCGTCGTTTTCGTACTGGACGCTGCTCGAATCGATGGAGACTTTGGCCGCGTAATCCTTGAACGCCTTGGGCAGGCGCGGCGAATAAAGAACGGTCAGATTCGGCTCCGGCGACGGCCCCATCGTCTCCAGAGTGTGCAGGATGCGGTAATCGGTCTTCGTCACCATGCTCCGCCCGTCGCCGCACATGCCGGCGAGATTGATCGTCGCCCATACGGGATCGCCGCTGAAAAGTTCGTTGTAGCCCGGAACGCGGGCGAACTTCACCATGCGGAATTTCATCACGAGATGGTCGATGAGCTCCTGCGCGAGGGTTTCATCGAGAATTCCGCGCTTGAGATCGCGTTCGATGTAGATGTCGAGAAAGGTCGAGATGCGGCCGATCGACATCGCCGCTCCGTTCTGCGTCTTGATGGCGGCGAGATAACCGAAGTATGTCCACTGCACCGCTTCGCGGGCGTTCGCCGCCGGGCGGGAAATGTCGTAGCCGTAGGAGGCGGCCATTTCCTTCATCGCCTTGAGCGCGCGGATCTGCGCGGACACCTCCTCGCGGCCGCGGATGACGTCTTCCGGCATGGAACCGGCGCCCACCATCGGCATATCGTGTTCCTTGGCGGCGATCAGGCGGTCGATGCCGTAAAGCGCCACGCGGCGGTAGTCGCCGACGATGCGCCCGCGGCCGTAGGAATCGGGAAGGCCGGTTATGATTTTGTTCTTGCGCGCGATGCGCATTTCGGGAGTGTAGGCGTCGAAGACTCCCTGGTTGTGCGTTTTGTGGTATTCGGTGAAAATCCGGTGGAGTTCCGGATTCGGCGCATATCCGTAGGTGCGCAACGCTTCCTCGGCCATCTTTATGCCGCCGTAGGGCATGAATGCGCGTTTGAGGGGCTTGTCGGTCTGGAGGCCGACGATCTTTTCCAGATCCTTGTCGAGATAGCCGGGCCCGTGCGAGGTGATGGAAGAGACGATGTCGGTGTCCATGTCCAGCACGCCGCCCTTGGCGCGTTCCTCGTGCTGGAGTTTCTGGAGCTTTTTCCAGAGCGCATCGGTATCTTTCGTGGCGTCGGCGAGAAATTCCGGACCGCTTTCGTAAGGCGTGTAGTTAAGGCGAACGAAAACCGCCGTGTCGATGTCTTTTTGCCACTGTCCGCCGGTGAAACCGTCCCATGCCGGTTCGTTGATCTGTTCTAAATTCATAATAAACAACCTTATTTTTTGAATAAAGCCCAGACGAACGACAAAATCGGATTTTTCCGAGGGCGGTCCACGTGGTAAACTCCACTCCAGGCACGCGCCTGTCATCGTCAGTCCCGCTTGGCGCATATTATACCATTTTTTGAATCGCCATCAGATCGCATTTTTTGGTATAATTCCGGCTATGAAAATGAAGTATCTTTCGCAGAGCGAATATATCGGAAAATACATGGACTACCTCGGTTTCGCAAAAACCGAGCGTCGCAGTTACGCCGAGAGCGTCCGCCTGCTCGAGGCCGAAGGTTTCAAAGAGATATCGAAATTCAAAACCTTGAAGCCAGGCGACAAAGTCTACCGCGGATACGGGGAGCGCACGATCATGGCGGCGGTCATCGGCAAAGAAAAAATTTCCGAATCCGGGCTCAAGATCGTCGGCGGCCACACCGACGCGCCGCGGCTCGACCTCAAGCCGAAACCGGTCTACGAAAAGGGCGGATGCGTCTATTTCGACTGCCACATCTACGGCGGCATCAAGAAATACCAGTGGCTCACGCTGCCGCTCGCTCTCTACGGAACAGTCGTGCGCAAGGACGGCTCCAGGGTCGAGGTCGCCGTCGGCGACGGCAAAGACGATCCCGTATTCATGATTTCCGACCTTCTTCCGCATCTTGGCCGCGATCTTGAAAAGAAGCCGATGGCGGAGTTTTTCCCCGCCGAAGATCTCGACGTCGTCTGCTGGACCACGGGCGAAGAGAAGAAGGAGCGTCAGGCGTTCGTCGATTTCCTCAAAAAGAAATACAAAGTCGAGGAAGACGATCTTCTGTCGGCGGAGCTTGAAATCGTTCCGGCCGGGATGCCGCGCTTCGTAGGCTTCGACAAGTCGCTCATCGCCGGCTACGGCCACGACGACCGCGTCTGCTCGTTCGCGGGGCTTCAGGCGCTTCTCGACGCTTCCGGCGGGACGCCGCGCCGCACCGCGTCCATTCTGATGTGCGACAAGGAGGAGATCGGCTCGATGGGCAATACCGGAATGCAGAGCTCGTTCTTCGAGAATACCGTCGCCGAGATGATCGAACGTCAGGAGAAGAACGCCCGCGACATTATGGTCCGGCGCGCGCTCGAAAAAAGTTCGATGCTTTCGGCGGATGTCACCGCGATCGCCGATCCGCATTTCCCCGACGTCGACTCGACCGGCAATTCCGCGAAGTTCCACAAGGGGCCGTGCGCGTCGAAGTACACCGGCGGCACGTCCAAGGGCGGAGCGAGCGACTGTTCGCCGGAATTCGTCGCCGAGATCCGCAAGATCATGGACGAGGGCGGCGTCACCTGGCAGATGGCCGAACTCGGCAGGATGGAGAAGGGCGGCGGCGGCACGATTTCGCAGTACATGGCGCGTTTCGGCATGGACGTTCTCGACATGGGAACGGGGCTTTGGAACATGCACGCGCCGTGGGAGCTCGCCAGCGTCGTCGACTGCTACGAAACGTACAAGGCCTACAGCGCGTACTTGAGAAGCTGATTTCAATACAAGACAAACATACACCTAAGGAGATAAAAAAGATGAACATCAACCGCAGAGGTTTTCTTTTGGGTTCCGCCGCGGCGACGACGCTCGCCGGTTGCGCAACCGGCAAGATGGGGCTTCGTGAGCTCAAGCCGGGCGAGAAGCGCCGCGCCGCCATGATCGGCTACGGCATCCAGATGCGCACGGCGCTCATTCCGCAGTTTCTTGGGCAGGGCGCGGGCGGCAACGCCAAGAAGGTGCGCGACATGGTCGAGATCGTCGCGGTGTGCGACTGCGACAAGGTCCGCGCCGCCGCGGGCGCCGAGCATGTCAACAAGGCTTACGGAACGAACAGCTGCAAGGCCGTCGCCGACTTCCGCGAGATCCTCAAGGATCCCTCGATCGACATGGTCTGCATCGGCACGCCCGACCACTGGCACGCCTACATGAGCGTCGAGGCGATGAAGCACGGCAAGGACGTCTACTGCGAAAAGCCGCTCGCTTTCAGCGTCGAGGAGGCGCAGAAGATAATCGCCGCCCAGAAGAAGTACGACCGCGTTTTCCAGGTCGGCTCCATGCAGCGCAGCTGGTCGAAGCTTTCCGAGTTCTGGGTCGCCTGCATGATCGTGCGCAACGGCGGCATCGGCGAGGTGAAGTACGTCGACGCCAACTTCGGCATCGGCGGCAAGAAGCTCGGCGGTCCTTCTCACCCGATCCGCTTCTTCGACAAGCCTGAGAACGCCGCCAAGGAAGGCGCGCCGAACCCGGACTGCGACTGGAACATGTGGCTCGGACCGGCCAAGTGGCGTCCGTACTCCGACCAGCTCGCTCCTCGCGGCGTCAACAAGTTCTATCCGATGTTCTGGCGCTTCGACGACGATATCGGCACGGGCTACAACGGCGACTGGGGCGCCCACCACCTCGACATCGCGCAGTGGGGTCTCGATATGGACCGCAGCGGCCCGTACAAGATCATCCGCTCCGACGAGCCGCATTCGACAGACCTCTTCCACGGCGGCCGCCGCCAGTACGGCATGAAGATGCTCTTCAGGAAGCCCTACGGCGACGTCGAGCTCTACCACGGTCCTTTCGGCGTCTGGGGTACGGTCTTCTACGGCACCGACGGCATCGTCGCGGTCAACCGCGGCAAGATCGCGGTCTGGAAGGGCACGGGTCTCGTCAAGCCCGATTCGCGCGTGCGCAAGGCGCTGCAGGACGCGACATTCATGAAGGACAAGATCGTCGCCGAGTCCGTCGGCAAGGACTACGGCACCGACGCTACCGTCAAGACCGACAACCGTCTTACCGCGACGCTCAAGAAACTCATGGCGACCTTCAAACTTGAAGAGGCGAAGACCCAGCTCTACCGCACTCCGAACCAGGTTTTGAACTTCGTCGAGTGCGTGGAAACGCGCAAGCTTCCCGTCTCCGACGCCGAGACCGGCGCGCGCAGCGGCGTTCTCTGCATCCTCTGCAACATGTCCTACCAGTACGACACCGGCTTCGAGTGGGACGGCGAGAAGATGGAGATCAAAGGCTGCAACTGCAAGGGGCTTTCGTTCAAGCGCGAAGTGTACCGCAACGGCTGGGACATCGTCGTCTGACGGAATCTCAAGGAGTTCGCGATGAATTCTTCAAGAAGAGATTTCTTCAAAGCCGCCGCGGCGATCGCCGCGGTCGGCGCGATCTCGCCGAAAGCAGCCGAGGCCCGCGGCGAAAAGCCGATGAACAACCCGATCTGGCTTATGACGAGCGCGTTTCCCGGCGACAGAGACTTCGAGTCGGTCGTCAATCGCGCCAAGAGCGTCGGGGCGCAGGGTTTGGAAGTCTGCGTGTTCCGCCGCGGCAGCGACCGCAAGGATCATGTGGCCACGCACCTCGATTACGAGAACTTCGATCTCGAAGCGGCGAAGAAGGTTATAGAAATCTGCAACCGCGAGGGTGTCCGCATTTCGGTGGGGTCCTACGACAACCTGATCGGCGGCGCGCCGGCGAATCAGATCGAAAACCAGAACCACATCCTCAAGCTCATCCGCATCGCCGCGCTTCTGGGCGGTGACGCGAACGATGTCGTCTGCGGAACGTTCGTCGGTTACGACCACGTCATCGGACGTACCGACGGCGGGTTCGAGAAGAACCTCATGAAGTACAAAGAGGTCTTCACGCCGATCGTCAAATACGCCGAGTCGCTCGGAGTCACCGTCTGCTACGAAAACTGCCCGATGGAAGGCTGGCAGAGCGTAACCGCTCCTGACTGCTACAACAATCTGCCCGGATGCCTGGCGGCGAGAAAGCTCATGTATGCGCTCATTCCGTCGAAAGCCCACGCCGAGACGTACGACCCTTCGCACGACATCTGGCAGCACATCGATCCGACGGAAGTCATCAACGCGATGGACTTCAGGCGCCTCAGGCGCGTCCACATCAAGGGTACGCGCAATTTCGCCAACGATCCGCGCGCGATCCACTGGGGAAGACTTTTCCCGGATCAGTCGGTCAATGCCGAACTTGCGGCGAAGGCCGGAGTTCCGGTGCCGACGAGCGAGTGGGACCGTCTCAACTACGAGCCGCGGCTTCCCGGTTTCGGCGGCAGCGATTCGCTCGACTGGGCGCGCTTCCTCGAAAATCTCATGGCCAAGGGGTACCGTTATCCGTTCGTCATCGAGAACGAAGGCTGCAATTCCTCGCACACCGGCAATATGGGCGCGACGATGCAGGGCTTCAGGGCGACGATTCTCAACACCGCGCCGGTCGTGTGGCCGCTCGGCTCCAACGGCTACGAATTCGACAAGAGGTCGCTCAAGCCGATGGCGTTGACCTTGAACAGAAACATACCAGTAAAAACAATGAAGGACCTAACCTGATGAACATATCACGCAGAGATTTCCTCGGCAGCGCCGCGTTCGCCGGCGCCGCCGCCACGCTTCCCGGATGCTGCAGCTTCTGCTGCTGCGGCAAACCCAAGGTCGCCGTGCAACTCTACTCCATCCACCAGTATATCGGCGGCGTAAGAGACCGCAAGACGAAAGCGCTCGTCAAGCCGGGCGTCGGCATAGCCAAGGCGCTTGAAGATATCGCCAAAATCGGCTACAAGGGCGTGGAGCTCGCCGGCAAGTACGGACTCAAGGCCAAGGAGTTCAAGAAGCTCCTTGACGACAACGGTCTTGTCGCGTGCGGCGACCATGTCGGCGGCTGGCGCAACATCCAGGGCGACAAGCTCAAGGAACTCGCCGAATACAATCTCGAGCTCGGCAACACGACGCTCATCTGTCCCGGCGGCACGGGACCGGACAATATGAACTGGTCGAAGCCGACCTGGGACGCGAAGTGCGACGAACACATGAAGTTCATCTGCGAGTTCTTCAACGAGCGCGCCCAGGTCGCCAAGTCGCTGGGCTGCAAGGTCGGCATCCACAACCACATGTGGGAATTCCAGCTCAAGAACGGCAAGGGCGAAACCTTCTGGGATCTCTTCTTCAGCGGCACTTCCGATGACGTGCTCATGGAGCAGGATGTCGGCTGGACCACCTGCGCCGGTTACGATCCGTGCGAACAGTACAGGAAGTATCCCGGCCGTTCGGTGACGCTCCACGCCAAGGAGAACGGCATGGGCAAGAACGTCACCAAGTTCGACGCGATTCTCGGCCAGCCCGGCCAGCCCGGCGCGAAGGGCGTCGATTGGGACAAGCTCGCTCCGGTCGCCGATGCCGACGGCGTCAAGTGGTGGGTCGTCGAGTGCGAGCGCCACTTCGACAGTCTCATGCCGATTACGGAATCGTTCAAGTTCCTCAAGTCCAAGGGGCGCTGCTGAAACCGCAGATCCGTCTTGAAATGAACACTGCGGACCGCGCGATGGTTTTTTTCGTGCGGTCCGTTGTGTTTTTGTCGCGATTTCGACCGGCAGAGTCCGGATTCGGTAATTGGTTACTCGAACGTGCAACTGTTGTACAGTGATAGCGAAGCGATTTTGTCTGACGTTTTGGTGCGCTATATGACTTGCAAAACGCGTCGGATTTCGCGTCAACCGTACTCCGCTTTTGATATGGGCGATTTTCGCGTCCTTGCGACCGCTTGA
>JAFVZE010000080.1 GCA_017508315.1 Kiritimatiellia bacterium
ACGCGGTCGCCCTTGAATACGACGATCTGCTTACCCATCGGGATGAGGTGCTCTTCGGTAAGACCGGTGATGGAGTCGACGACCTTCACGCAGCGCTTGCCGCGGATATTGTCGCCGAACTCGATGATGCCCTCGATCTTCGCGATTTCCGCGGCGTCCTTGGGCTGACGGGCTTCGAAAAGCTCGGCAACGCGCGGAAGACCGCCCGTAATGTCGCGGGTCTTGGCGGCCTCGCGCGGAGTCTTCGCGAGAAGCATGCCGGCCGTAGCCTTCATGCCGTCGCGGACCATGACGATAGCGCCGGTAGGAATGTCGTGCGAGTCGAGCATCTTTCCGTCGGCGTTGCGGATCTCGATACGCGGATGGAGATTGGATTCGGAGGTCGGAAGAACGACGAGCGTCTTCGCGCCGGTGACGCGGTCGGTCTCGGTCTTGACGGAAACGTCCTCTTCGAAGTCGACGAACACGATTTCGCCGGCGGCCTCGGAAAGAACGGGCACGGAGTGAGGATCCCAAACGGCGACCTTCTGGCCCTTCTTGACTTCGGCGCCGTCCTCGATAAGAAGCGTCGTACCCATCTGAAGCTGATAGGTGTCAAGCTTGGCTCCGCTCTTCGAGTAGATCTCGAGCGAGCCGTTCTTGTTGAGAACGACCTCGTTGCCTTCGTCGTTGCGCACCTTACGCACGTCGACGAACTTGGCGACACCTTCGTTCTTGAGAACGATTTCGGGGATCTTCGCCGTAGCGGAAGCCGTACCGCCGATGTGGAACGTACGCATCGTGAGCTGGGTGCCGGGCTCGCCGATCGACTGAGCGGCGATAATGCCGACGGCGGTGCCGATTTCGACTTCACGTCCTGTGGAAAGGTCGCGGCCGTAGCACTTCGCGCACATACCGTGCTCGGCGTCGCAGGTAAGACCGGAGCGGATCCAGATCTTCTCGACTCCGCGCCTGTTGATCTCGGCGCAGGCGGCCTCGTTGATCTCCTCGTTGGCCTTGACGATGATTTCGTCGGTCTTGGGATCGCGGATCTCGTAAAGAGCCGTACGTCCGAGAACGCGGTCGCCGAGAGAAACCTTGACCTCGTCGCCTTCGATGATGGCCTCGACCTCGATACCGTTAACGGTGTTGCAGTCTTCCTGGGTGATGATGACGTCCTGGGAGACGTCGACGAGCTTACGGGTAAGGTAACCGGCGTCGGCCGTCTTGAGAGCCGTATCGGCGAGACCCTTACGCGCACCGTGGGACGAAATGAAGTATTCGAGAACCGACAGACCCTCGCGGAACGACGCGGTAATCGGACGTTCGATAATATCGCCCGAAGGATTCGCCATAAGACCGCGCATACCGGCGAGCTGACGGATCTGGAGCTTGGAACCGCGGGCCTTCGAGTCGACGAACATGTAAACGGGGTTCAATTCCGTCGGATTCCTGTTCTCGGGGCTGATGTTCTTGTCGATCGTCTTGTAGAGCTCGTCGCCGACCTTCTCGGTCGTCGCGGACCAGATGTCGACGATCTTGTTGTGACGTTCGCCGTCGGTGATGATACCCTGCTGGAACTGTTGCTGAACCTTGTCGGCCTCCTTGCGGGCCTTCTCGATTTCGGCGTCCTTGTCGGCGGGACGGATCATATCCTTAAGACCCATCGACGCGCCGGAAATCGTGGCGAACTGGTAGCCGAGGCTCTTGAGCTTGTCGATAGCCTCGACGGTGACGTCGTGGCCGGCGACCTTGTGGCAGTCAAGAATCAGCTTGCCGATCGTAGACTTCGAGCACTTGTCGTTCCAGAAGCCCATACCCTCAGGCCAGACGCCGTTGAAGATAACGCGGCCGGCGGTCGTCTCGATCGTACGCTTGTCGGTCACGCCGTGAGGACGGCCCGTCGTACCGAAGTCGGGGTTGCGGTAGCGGATGCGCGTATGATAGCTGATCGCGCCCTCGGCAATACCGAACTCCACTTCACCGATGTCGTTGAAAAGCGGAAGATGTTCGCCCGAGCAGTCGGTTTTGCCGGCAATCTTACCGGCGAGCTTATCCTGCTGCGAAGGAACGGTGAGGAAGTAAAGGCCCAAGCAGACGTCCTGGGTAGGAGTCATGACGGACTTGCCCGAAGCGGGTGAGAAGATCGAAGTCGACGCGAGCATCATGAGCTTCGATTCCATCTGGGCTTCGATCGACAGCGGCACGTGGACGGCCATCTGGTCGCCGTCGAAGTCGGCGTTGAACGGCGTACACACCATCGGGTGCAGACGGATGGCCTTACCCTCGACGAGCACGGGCTCGAACGCCTGAATCGACAGACGGTGGAGCGTCGGAGCGCGGTTGAGGAACACGGTTTTGTCCTTCGTCACCTCTTCGAGGATATCCCACACCTCGGGATCCTGACGCTCGATCATCTTGCGGGCGGTACGGACGGTGTGGCACTTGCCGATCTCCTTCAGGCGGCGGATGATGAACGGCTCGAAAAGTCTGAGCGCCATCTCCTTGGGAAGACCGCACTGCGGGAACTTAAGCTCAGGTCCGACGACGATAACCGAACGTCCGGAGTAGTCGACGCGCTTACCGAGAAGGTTCTGGCGGAAGCGGCCCGTCTTGCCCTTGAGAATCTCGGAGAGGGACTTAAGAGCGCGGTTACCGGGGCCTGTGACGGGACGGCCATGGCGGCCGTTGTCGAAGACCGCGTCGACGGCTTCCTGAAGCATGCGCTTCTCGTTGCGGATAATGACGTCGGGAGTCTTGAGCGCGAGAAGATTGCGAAGACGGTTGTTGCGGTTGATGACGCGGCGGTAGAGATCGTTGAGATCGCTCGTCGCGAAACGGCCGCCCTCCAACGGGACGAGAGGACGAAGCTCCGGCGGGATGACGGGAAGAACGTCCAGAACCATCCACTCGGGCTTGGAGTTGGAAACGCGGAAGCCCTCTACGACCTTCATGCGCTTGGCGATTTTCTTGCGGCTCTGCTTGGAGCGCGTATTCTCCATATCTTCCTCAAGCTTGCGCATGAGCTGATCGAGATCGACCTTTCTCAAGAGCTTGCGGACGGCTTCCGCGCCCATCTCGGCCTTGAAAGCGTCGTATTTCTCCTGAGCGTCGGCGTATTCCTGATCGCTGAGGATCTGACCTTCCTTGAACGGGGTGTCGCCGGGCTCGACGACCATCCAGTCCTGGTAGTAGAGAACGCGCTCGAGTTCGCTCGTCGTCTTGTCGAGCAGAAGCCCGATGCGCGAGGGGGAGCACTTGAAGAACCAGATGTGGCTTACGGGAACGGCAAGCTCGATGTGGCCCATGCGCTGACGGCGCACGGAAGCGAGAGTAACCTCGACTCCGCAGCGGTCGCAGACCATACCCTTGTTCTTGATGCGCTTGTACTTGCCGCAGGCGCACTCCCAGTCCTTCGTAGGTCCGAAGATCTTCTCGCAGAAGAGACCTTCCTTCTCGGGACGGTAGGTACGGTAGTTGATCGTCTCGGGATTCTTTACCTCGCCGTGAGACCATCCGCGGATCGTCTCGGGCGAAGCGAGCTGAACCTTGACCGCATCATAATGGGCCGAGGCGTTGAAGGAGCCGCCGAAAATATCGGAAGTGTTGTAAGGATTATTCATTTTTTAAGTCTCCTGAAATGTTCTACAGTCCTTAGCGGAGGTTAAGCGCACCCGAAAGAAGGTCGTCGCTGGCGACGGCTTCAGGCGCGGGGGTCGCAGCCTGCGCGACCGGGCCTTCGGCCTTGCGGCGTTCGTTCATGCCGCCGCCCAGAAGCTGGGTGTCGATGCACAGACCGCGCAATTCGTGAATGAGGACCGAGAACGACTCGGGCATTCCGGACTCGAGGATGTTCGTGCCCTTGACGATGGACTCGTAAATACGCGTACGGCCCTGCACGTCGTCGGACTTGACCGTAAGAAGCTCCTGAAGCGCGTAGGCCACGCCGTACGCCTCGAGAGCCCACACTTCCATTTCGCCCATACGCTGACCGCCGAGCTGCGCCTTGCCGCCGAGCGGCTGCTGGGTGACGAGCGAGTAGGGACCGACGGCACGGGCGTGGATCTTGTCGGTGACGAGGTGGTGGAGCTTGAGCATGTAGATGACGCCGACGACGACCTTCTGCTCGAAGGGCTCGCCCGTAAGACCGTCATAAAGAACCGTCTTGCCCTCGGGGCATATCCAGCTCTGGGCGCCCTCTTCCTTCTCCTGGACCTCGCGGGCCTTGAGGAGAAGCTCGTCGATCTCGGACTCCTGAACACCGTCGAACACGGGCGTCGCGGCGTGGAAGTTGAGGTAGCGGCACGCAAGACCGAGGTAGGTCTCGAAAAGCTGACCTAGGTTCATGCGCGAAGGCACGCCAAGCGGGTTCAGAACGATGTCGACCGGGCGGCCGTCGGGAAGGAACGGCATGTCGCAGCTCGGAAGAATGCGCGAGACGACACCCTTGTTACCGTGACGTCCGGCCATCTTGTCGCCGACCGAAAGGTTCTTCTTGTCGACGAGGAAAACGCGTACTTCCTTTACGACTTCGCCGTCGCCGCCGAAATCGCCGAAGAGACCGCCGTCGGAGTTCTCCGCAGCGTCTTCAACGGCCGCGAATTCGGCCTCGAACGGATCGATGATCGAGGCGACCTTGTCCTTGGCGGGGCCGTCCTCCATCTCCCAGTGGGCGTGGGCCTTGGCGAGAACCGCGAGCTGAGAGCGCTTGATCTTCTTGTTGGCGGCGATGATGACGTCGCCCGTCTCCGTGTCGGTGACGTCGCAGGGAAGCTTCTCGTTCATGATCGCGTCGGCGAGCTTGCCGGCGAGATCCTTCTCGAGCTTGGCGATCTGATTCTTGCGCTTCTTCTCGGCGTCCTTCTTGGCCTTCTTGGACGTCTTGTCGTCGGCGACGACGGCGTCCTGGCGGGTCGAAACCTGAACGCCCATAACGACGCCGGTCGTGCCCGGAGGTACGGTGAGAGACGTGTCGCGGACATCGGCGGCCTTCTCGCCGAAGATGGCTCTCAAAAGGCGCTCTTCGGGGCTAAGCTCGGTCTCACCCTTGGGCGTAACCTTACCGACGAGAATGTCGCCGGGCTTGACTTCGGCGCCGACGCGGATGATGCCGTCGGGGCCGAGGTTCTTGAGAGCGTCCTCGGAGACGTTGGGGATA
This sequence comes from Kiritimatiellia bacterium, assembly GCA_017508315.1. GTDB lineage: Bacteria > Verrucomicrobiota > Kiritimatiellia > RFP12 > UBA1067 > UBA1067. The sequence goes on from JAFVZE010000080.1 coordinate 5,138, forward strand.
TCGCGGGTGATCTCTTCGGGGCCGAGCTTCGTGTCGCGCGCGCCGCACTCGAAGGTTACGATGTGAAGCGACGTGAGAACGTCCTCGCGGACGATGCGCTCGTTGATGAGGATGGCGTCCTCGAAGTTGTAGCCGCGCCAGCTCATGAACGCCACGAGGAGGTTCTTGCCGAGCGCGAGTTCGCCCTGGTCGGTCGCGGGACCGTCGGCGAGGCAGTCGCCGAACTTGACCTTGTCGCCCTTCTTGACGATCGGTCTCTGGTTGAAGCACGTGCCGGCGTTGCAGCGGCGGTACTTCTGGAGGTCGTATCTCCAGACGCCCTTTGCGGGATCGTGCTCAAAGCGGTTCTTGCCCGCCGGAAGCCCGCCGTCGTCCGTGACGATGATGAAGTCGGCCGAAACGTAGGCGACCGTACCGTCGGCGAGAGCGGTGACGATGACGCGCGAGTCCTTGGCGCTGGCGCCCTCGAGACCCGTACCGACGAAAGGACGCTCGGTACGCATGAGAGGCACGCCCTGACGCATCATGTTCGCGCCCATGAGCGCACGGTTGGCGTCGTCGTGCTCGAGGAACGGAATGAGACCGGCGGCGATCGAAATAACCTGCATCGGGGCGACGTCCATGTACTGGACCTCACGGGCGGGCTTATCGCAGAATTCGGTCTTGAAGCGGCAGGTCACGCGCTCTTCGGCGAACGTGCGGTCGGCCTTGAGAGGCGCGTTGGCCTGGGCGATTACGAACTGCTCTTCGGTATCCGCGGGAAGATACTCGACCTCGTCGGTGACCTTACCGCCGATAACCTTGCGGTAGGGAGTTTCGATGAAGCCGAAGCGGTTGACGCGGGCGTAGATGCCGAGAGACGAGATAAGACCGATGTTCGGACCTTCGGGCGTCTCGATCGGGCAGATACGGCCGTAGTGGGAAGGATGGACGTCGCGGACCTCGAAGCCCGCGCGCTCGCGGGAAAGACCGCCGGGACCGAGAGCCGAGAGACGGCGCTTGTGGGCGAGAGCCGACAAGGGGTTCGTCTGGTCCATGAACTGCGAAAGCTGGCTGCGGGCGAAGAAGTCCTGAACGACCGCGCTGAAGGTCTTGGAGTTGACGAGACGGCTCGGAGAGAGCGAACCGGACGACTCGGGATCGTGAACGGTCATGCGCTCGCGGATGAGACGCTCGGTACGCGCGAGACCGACGCGGCACTGGTTCTCGAGAAGCTCGCCGGTCGTGCGGATACGGCGGTTGCCGAGGTGGTCGATATCGTCGACGGTATCCTTGCCGACGAAAATCTTGAGAAGAAGACGGATCGCCTCGATGACGTCGATACCGGACTCGTGGAGAGTGCGGAGATTCTCGTCGACCTTGCCGGTAAGCCCGAGTTTCTTGTTGATCTTGTGGCGGCCGACATAGCCGAGATCGTAATGGGAAAGATCGAAGAAGAGACGGTTGATCATCTGCTTCGAGTTAGTCGCGGTCGGCGGATCGCCGGGACGCATGCGCTTGTAAATCTCCTTAAGCGCGTCCTCCTCGTTGTGGATGCCGGCCTTGGCGTCTTCGCGGAGGGTGACGATGAGCGTTCCGTTGTCGACGGAGACGTCGACGACCTCAACCTCGGGAATGCCGGCGGCGGCGATCTGCTCCATCATCGCGGGGGTGACGGGATCATAGCGGCGGGCGATGACGGCCTGGGAATCGCCGTCGACGAGGTCGTCCTTCATGACGAGCTGGCGCAGTTCCTTTTCGGTGTATTTTCTGTTGGTCGGAAGGCGCTTGAAATCGTAGAAGAGATTCATGAGCTGCTCGTCGGAGCCGTAGCCGAACGCGCGCAGAAGCGTCGTCGCGTAGAATTTACGGCGGCGGCGGCGCTGATCCATGAAGCACCACATGATGTTGTTCGTATCGAACATGACCTCGATCCAGCTGCCGCGGTCGGGGATGATACGGACGGAAAGGAGCGGCTGGCCGTTTGCGTGGACCTGGCGCTCGGTCGAAATGCCGGGCGAGCGGTGGAGCTGGGAGACGATGACGCGCTCCGCGCCGTTGACGACGAACGCGCCGTCGGGAGTCATGACCGGCATATCGCCGAGAAACACCTCCTCCTCGCGGATATCCTCGTTATCCTTGAGACGGAAAGTCGCGTAAAGCGGACGGGAATAGGTCTCGCCGTCCATAAGCGCCTGAAGATAAGGCTTCTTCGCAGGCTGGAGAGTGTAGCTCACGAAATCGAGATTGTAGCGGCCCTCGTAGGAGACGACGGGGAAAATCTCTTTGAAGATCGCCTGAAGGCCCTTGTTCTCGCGCTTGGCGGGAGGCACGTCGGCCTGGAGGAAATCGTCATACGATTTCGTCTGGATTGTAATCAAGTCGGGCGGAGTCTCGGCCATGCCCTGAAGCTTGCCGAATACTTTGCGTTCTGCGCTCATCTTAGGTTTACCTTATTTTATTTTTTGAGTGAAAAAGTGTACACTTTGCCCTACCCAATGCGCCTGAAGTGTGGTAAACGGCCACTTTGTTAACTGTGCACATTGAGGGGTGAAGTATATATTTTATCAAAAAGTTGTGTTTTTGCGCAAGTAGCTATTTTTTTATGAAAGACACTTGGCGAGGATTGACGCGGAACGCATGTGCGCTTTATGGTATAATACTTTGACTATGACGAAAGCATGGAGCATACTGCCTGACGAATGGAAGCCGATTCTCAAAGAACGCGGCTTGAGACCTTTTCGCGCCGATCAGATCCTTCAATCGCTTTACCGCGATTATATCGACGACTGGGACAGCGCGACGACATTGCCTAAGGATTTCCGCGAAACTCTCAAAACGGAGTTTCCGCTCACAAACGCAAAAATTCTCGACACCTCGCGCTCCGAAGACGGAACGACGAAACTGCTCGTCGGCTTTGACGACGGCAACAGCGTCGAGACGGTTCTTATTCCCGCGACGGGCCGCTTCACCCAGTGTATCTCCACCCAGGTCGGCTGCGCGATGGGATGCGCGTTCTGCGCCAGCGGTTCACGCGGCGTGGTCCGCTCGCTTACGGCCGACGAAATCGTAGCCCAGTATCTCCTCGCGCGAAAATTCGGAGAGATAACCAACATCGTCGTTATGGGCATGGGCGAACCGTTCGCCAACTACGACGAAACGATGCGCGCTTTAAAACTCATAAACGCCGGCAAAGGCCCCAATCTCGGAGCGCGTCACATCACGATTTCCACATGCGGTATCGTACCCGGCTTCGAGCGCCTCGCCGCCGAGGGGATTCAGTTCGAGCTTTCCGTCTCGCTCCACGCGCCGAATGACGCTCTTAGAAGCGAGCTTATGCCCGTAAACCGCCGCTGGCCGATCGACGAGCTTCTTCAGGCGTGCGCCGACTACACTCGAAAGACCAAGCGGATAATCACGTTCGAATATACCGTCATAAAAGGCGTGAACGATTCTCGCGCCAACGCCGA
>JAFVZE010000081.1 GCA_017508315.1 Kiritimatiellia bacterium
AACATGCAGAACAGGGAAGTCTACGAGGAGCTCGTCGCCAAGTTCGGGAAGATGTACGGCGCTGAGCCGGAGATCGTCGCGTACGCGCCGGGGCGGATCGAAGTTCTCGGAAACCACACCGACTACAACGAAGGCTACGTTTTCTCCGCCGCCATCGACAAAGGGACGTTCTTCGCCGTTTCCAAGGTCGAAGGGACCGCCTGCGAACTGACCGCCGGCGATTTGATGGAGACTGTCAAATTCGACATTTCAGACGTGAAGCCGGTCGCCGAAATGACTTGGGCGAACTATGTTTTAGGTTCGTTCAACTGGCTTTTCGACGGCAGGACCGCCGACGCGAGGTTCGGTTTCAAAGCGATGTTCCTCGGCAACATCCCGCTCGGCGCCGGGCTTTCGTCTTCCGCCGCGCTGGAAATGTGCACGCTTCTCGCTCTGCAGAAGCTTTACGGAATCGAGATGGACAAAACGACGACCGCGAAGATCGGACAGAAAGCCGAGCACACGTTCGCCGGCTGCCCGTGCGGACTTCTCGATCAGGCCTCTTCGCTTTACGGTCAGGAGGGTTCGCTCGTCAAGAGCGATTTCCGCTACAACACTTTCGAGAGCGTGTCGATGGGCGAGGGCGTCGCGTTCATGATGGTCAAGTCCAACGCCAAGCACGCGCTCGTCGACGGCGCCTACGCCAGCCGCCGCCAGGCCTGCGAGGACGCGGCGAAATATTTCTCCGAAGTGCTGCGAAAGTCGGTCACGCACCTTCGCGACGTCACGATGGCCGAGTGGGTGCTCTACCGCGGCGGCCTTTCGGAAACGACCGCCAAGCGCGCGGTTCACCCCATCGGCGAGGACGAGCGCGTGCTTCAGGGCGCGGCGCTTCTTGAAAAGGGGGATTTGAAGGGATTCGGCGCGCTCATGTACGATTCGCACGAATCGAGCCGCAACTTGTTCGAGAATTCCTGCGAAGAGCTTGACGCGATAGTCGATGCGGCCAAGGCGATCCCCGAGGTGTACGGGGCGCGTCTTTCCGGCGGCGGCTTCGGCGGCAGCTGCTGTCTTCTGGTCGATCCGGCCGCGGCCGACAGGATCGCCGCGCAGATCGCCAGGGAATACAAAGCCAAGTTCGGCGACGAGCCGGATTGCAAACTGATCAAGCCTTCACAGGGTGCACATCTCGTCTAAAGGAAAGGATTTGAAATGAAAACAAGCAAGACCTCGGTTGTTCTTTCGGCGTTGTTCGCGGCCGGTTTCGTTTTTGCCCAGGAAGAGCAGGGCGCTGACGGCGGGACCGCTTCCGCGGAGGAAACAGCGGAAATCGCCGTGAAGAAACCGGCCGCGGCCGCATCGTTCTTCACCACGCTTCCGCTTTGCCGGCTGGTCGAAGGGACTGCGGAAGTCCGGCTTCCGGGAGGCGAGTGGGCCGCCGCGGAGGAAGGGCACTTCTATCCCCTCGGTTCTTCCTACCGTACGCACGCCGGATCTTTCATGGAGATCCAGTTCGGCCCCGAATGCGTGGCGAAAATTTCCGGTATCGCTGATTTCGGCACCGTAGCGGCCGGACTTTCCTGCAAATCGCGCACGATCGTGCTCGGCGAGGGCGTGCTGGAGCTTTCGCTCGCCGCCAATCTGCCGGAAGGCGCGTTTGTCGTCACGTCGCCGGGTTTTGTCGTCAGAAATCCGGCCGGCAAGTCCAAGTTCGACTGCAAGGGCACGGGGGACGGCTCTCTTGCTGTCGTGCGCTGCGTCACCGGAGCCATGTCCGTCGAAGGGCGTCATTTCAATATCGCCAAAATGCGCGCGGCCGACGAGGTGAAGATCCGTTCCGCCCACGACAATCTGGAAACGCTGCTGTACTGCACGAGCGGCGATTATATGGTGACGCTTGACGTAGGCATGGTGTTCGAGGATGTCGTGTCCGACGACGGAACCCGGAAAAAGGTGGCGAAAAAGAAGAATCTGGAATGGAATCTTTCCCCCGATACGAAGGTGCGCATCCAGCGCATGCTGCCGGCGGTCGGCGAGCGCATGTCGGTGGACGTGACCACGTGGGACGCCGCCGGCGAGAAGAAGAACTGGTGGACCTACAGCGAAGGCCGCGCCGAAGTCAATTCCGGCGAACAGGTCATCGCGCCCAAAACCGACAGCGAGGAACTCGCCAAGCGCGCCGCCGAGGCGACGGAAACCACCGCCGCCGATGTCGAGGAAGAGAGCGCGGAGGAAGAGAATTCCGAAGCCGCCGAGTGAGAATCTTCAAGAAACAAATATAAAAGAACAGCGCAAAAGAGAGTACGCAAGTCATGGTAATACATCAGTTCAACAAGTTGATCCGCAACAAATGGGTATGGGGCGTGTTCGCGATCATAATATCCGCCGCCTTCTGCTTCGAGGATCTGTTCTCCGCCAGAGAGCGGGAGGATTTTTCGGCGGGCAGCGCCGGCAGACTGGCGGGTGAGGAAGTAAAGGCATCCCTCTTTTCGGAGATCGCCGAGGATGTCCGCGGAGTCGGCCGCCAGCGCGATTGGAGTCTTAAGGTCTCCGAGGTCAACCGCAGCGCGTGGGAGAATTACGCGGCGATCAGGGTCGCGGAAAAAGACGGCATTGTCGCGACCGACGCGGAGGTTTCGGCAGCCATCCGCCGCGATCCGTCGTTTCAGGTGAACGGAGGTTTCAGTTTCGCGCTCTACCGGCGGCTCCTGCGCGAGAATTCGCTCACGCCCGAGCGTTTCGAGGCGTTTCTCAAGCGTCGCCTGACCCTTTCCCGTCTCGGCGACGCCGTTCTCGGATGTGCGGCGTGGGCTTCGCCGATGGAACTTGACCAGGCGATTGCCGATATGACCGATGTGTTCACCGTGAAAGTCGCCCGTTTCTCGCAGGACCGCAAGGCGGCCGACAGGATCAAGGTGGATGACGCGGCGCTGCGCAAATGGTACGACGCCAACACCAATTCGCTGGCGCTCCCCGAGCGCGTGCGCATCCGCTTCGTGAAGTTCGATGCGACAAAGAAGGATGTGCTCGCCAAGATGACCGTCACCGAGGACGAAATGCGCGACCGCTACGATGTCACCATCGACCGCTACACCTCCACCGATACCAACGGCGTGGAGAAGGTGAAGAAGTTCGACGAAGTGAAAGGTGAGATTGAAAAGGAACTCCGTCGCATGGCCGCGGTGCAGTTCTTCGAGACCAACGTCAACTTCCGCGCGTATTCGGTCAGGGCGGCGAAGGGATCCTCGCGTCTCGACGAGATCGCCAAGGAGGACGGACTCAAGGTCGAGACGAGCGACTGGTTCTCGACCGAAGGGGCTTATCAGGAAGGTTTCATGAAGCGTGCCTATCAGATCTGCCCCGGCGCGAAAGGATTCAGCGAAGCCGTCGCCGAGCTTGACTTCGAAAGCGAAGATCTGCGCTATGCGGTTGTTTCGTCCGACACCTCGGTATGGCTCATCGAGAAGTCCGAAGTGAGCCCGAAGCACGTTCCGACGTTCGAGGAGGCGAAGAACGCCATCCGTCCGCGTGTTCTCAGGGATGCCAAGGCCGATGCCTTCAAGGCGGAGGTCGAGGCGGTGATCGCCAAGGGAGCCAAGGCGATACTCGCCTCCGGACAGGTTTCGACCAATATCACCTTCACGGTCGCCGATCTCGGAGCCGACGCTTTTCAGGATCAGATGACGGTCGCGCGCGCCGCGATGAAGCTCAGGAAGGGCGAGGTTTCCGGCTTTGAACCTACTTCAACCGGACGTGCGCTCGTGGTCGTCTGCGAAGACCGTGCCGACGGCGACGCCGCCAAGGCGATGGTGCTCCGTTCCCGCGTGGCGGACGATGTTTCGATGCTTCAGCGCCGTCAGATTCCCCAGGCGTGGTTGAAATGGAATCTCGAGCGGCTCGGCTTTGAGCCCAACGATGTTTCTTCGGTGGAAGAAGTCGAAGAGGACGAATGACGGTAGCGTTCAAGAAACTCTCGCCCGAGGCGGTGCTTCCGGCGTATGCCCATCCGGGCGACGCCGGGATGGATGTCTGCAGCGTCGAGAATCTCACCGTCGCTCCAGGCGGCAGAGCGCTGGTGCGCACGGGCCTTGCAATGGCGCTTCCCCCCGGATACGAGGCTCAGGTGCGTCCCCGCAGCGGGCTTGCGCTCAAGCGCGGTGTCACGGTGCTCAATACGCCCGGAACGATCGACGAGGGCTACCGCGGGGAGATCGGCGTCATTCTGGCGAACTTCGGCGATTCGGATTTCGTCGTTGAAAAAGGCGACCGGATCGCTCAGATGGTGATCGCGCCGGTTACCCGCGCCGAAGTGGTTGAGGTCGACGAGGTTGACTCCACCGACCGCGGCGCCGGGGGATTCGGCTCCACCGGAGTCTGATTTATGGCGCTCAGAATCTACAGATACGGCGAAAAGGTGTTGCGCGAAAAGGCGCTGCCCGTCGCTTCGGTCGATGACTCCCTGCGTTCGCTCGCCGATGAAATGCTCGATACGATGCGCGAATCGCGCGGAGTCGGGCTTGCGGCGCAGCAGGTCGGAAGGACCGAGCGGATGTGCGTGATCGACATCCCCGAGGGGTGCGACGATCCGGAAGACGAACTTTTCAACGCGCCGATCAGGATGCCGCTCAAGATGTGGAATCCGACGGTGCTGGCGATGGAAGGTTCCCAGCGCGACAAGGAGGGGTGCCTGAGTTTTCCCGGAATAGGCGGCAGTCTCACGAGAGCGGCTCAGGTCACCGTCAGTTATCTCGACGAGGACAACCGGCCGCAGATGATAACCGCCAGAGGTTTTCTGGCGCGGGCGCTGCAGCACGAGATCGACCATCTTGACGGGATTCTCTACGTCGATCGCATGTCTGCGGTGGAACGGCTTTCCCTTGCCTCGAAACTGAAAAAACTCGCCAGACAAAACGGCGGCGCCAGATGACGGACGATGCTTGAAGTACGCAATCTTTCCTTTTCGTACGACAAGCGCCGGATATTGAAAGACGTTTCTTTCTCGGTCGCCGGCGGGGAAAGGGTCTGTCTGGTCGGTGCAAACGGGGCCGGCAAGACAACCCTGCTGCGGGTCATGGCCACGCTGGCCGTTCCGGACGGCGGTTCGGTGCTGCTGGACGGACAGGATGCGTTTGCGCGTCCGCTTCGCTACAGGCGGCGGCTTGGTTATCTTCCGGAGAGGTTCGCGCTTTACGAGGACATGCGGGTCAAGGATTTTCTGGCGTATCGTGCGGGTTTGAAAGGGGAGCCGCCCAAGAGAATCCGCAGGAGAATCAGCGAGGCCGCGCAGATGTGCATGCTTGACGACGCGCTGCGCAGTCCGATCCGCGGTCTTTCCGCCGGGGAGAAGAAACGCGTGGCGCTTGCGGACGCTCTCCTGCTGCGCCCCCGCCTGCTGCTTCTCGATGATTTTCTTGCCGGGCTCGATTGCGCAATGCGCAAAGTCGCAGGGGAAATCCTCGCCAACGCGGCCGCGTTTTCAAGCGTCGTCGCGACAGGGCACGAGATTGACGATTTTGCGGGATGGGCGTCGCGTTTTCTGGTGCTTCGCGACGGCGTGATTGCCGATTCCATATCTGCCGGAGATCCTGAAGAGGGGGATGTCGGCGGGCGTGTCCGTGAAGCGCTGGCGGAGGGCGGAAGATGAATCCGGTCAGGCTCACGTGGGCGCGGACGGTCGTGCAGCTGCTCAAATGCCGTTCGACGGCGGTGCTGATCGGAGTTTTCATGTCGGTCGGCGCGGCGGTGCTCGCGTTTGAACTCGAAGCCTTCGAGGGGGAGCGCGTGTCGCTGCCGGTGCTGTGGGCTTTGGGGCTCTCGCCGCTGCTGCCGGTTCTGTCCGCTTTTCTCGCTATGGATGTCTGGAGCGAAGAGCGCAGAAGCGGGAGGATCGATCTGCTGCTCGCCTCGGCGGTGCGGGAACGTGACTTTGTCATCGGCAAGTTTCTGGGCGTGTGGACGGTGCTCGTTTTCTCGGTGGTGCTGCAGCTCGCCGCGTCGATGGCGGCGCTGTGGTGTCATGTCCCCCGCGTGTTTTCCGATTTGATGGCTGTCGGCTTCGTTCCGGCGCTGCTGGTGCTGTTTCTGCAGGGCGCGCTCTGGTGCGCGGTCGCGTCCGCGGCAAGCGTGTTCTCAAAACAGCCGGCCGTGTCGCTCTGCGTGTCTCTGACGGCGCTGGTGGTCGTGCCCCGCGGCATCTGGGCCGCGATGACGGCATGGTCGCATGAAGCCCGCAGCGTGTTCGGGGAGATGCCGATAGACGCCCATGCGTTCGATTTCGCCTCGGGGGCGTTTTCGACCGGGGTGCTGTGCATGTATACGGCGGCGGTCGTGACGGTGCTTTTCATCACGTCAAAATGCGTATCGGCGCTGCGACTGTCCGGCAGGGGGGCTTGGCGGCTGCGTCTTTCCGGAATGTCGGCGGTCGTGCTTTCGGTGGTTTTCTCCTCGCTGGCCGTACTGCTGGCGCTGCGGCTCGATCTCAGGTTCAATCTTCCGGTCGGAACGATGCGCAACACGTTTTCCGAGCGGACGAAACGGATACTTTCGGAGTGCGACGGTGAAATCTCGATAACCTCCTATATGCCGCGCAGCGACCAGAGCTTCCGCAGCGTCGGGCATTTCCTGCGCTCGCTGCGGCGCGAATCCGAGTCGCTCGGCGGCGCCAGACTGGTTCTGCGATTTGTGGATCCCCGATGGGATGTTGCCGCCGCTCAGCGTCTGGTGCGCAGGGGAGTGCGGGAAAATTCGATAATATTCGAAAAGGGCCGGCGCATGGCGAGCGTTCCGCTCAAAGACGGATTCGGCGAACGCCTGTGCGCCTCTGCGCTTCAGAGAGTCGCCGCTCCGCCGATAAGGCGCAACATCTACTGGACCGTCGGTCACGGGGAAAGCTCCTGCGATGATTACGGAACGTTCGGAATGAGCGATATCGCCAGAGATCTCGCCCGGGAGGGGTACATAAACAGGAAACTGGACTTCGCCGCCGGGGTCGGCGTGCCCGGAGACTGCGCTTTGCTGGTGGTGGCCGGCGCCAAGGATGATTTCTCCAGACTTGAGATGGGAATCGTGGAATCGTATCTGCGGAGGGGGGGAAGGCTGCTCGTGCTCGCTTCGGCGGCGGAGCGGGGCGGGGTCGCTTCGATGCTTCCGGCCTGGGGGATGCGTTCGATGGAGGTTTCGCTTCAGGGTGCCCGTACGTTGACCGGAGGCGATGTGATAGTTTCGGATTTCGCCGAGCATGAACTTTCGGCATCCCTCAGAGGATCGCGCATCGTGCTCGGAAAGCCGGTCGCATTCGCTCCGTCGGCGGTCGCCGACGCGGGAGGCGGAACGGGGAAGATCGATTTCGTGCCGGTTGCGTCAGTCGACGGCACGGCGGTGGCGGCGGCGGTGGAGCGCGGTGCGGGGCTCGGCAGCGACATAGCGGTAAGCCCGGCGCGCATCGTGGCGGTCGGTGACGCGGGATTCGTGATGAACGGCATGCTTTCGGCGTGCGCAAACGCCAACCGGGATTTCCTTCTCAACTGCGTTGCGTATCTTTCCGGTTCCGGGGTGTATGGCACGGGCGGCGACGATGCGGGTATTCTGGCCGCCGGCATGGACCGCGAGACCAGAACGAAGTTTCTGATCGCCGCTTCGCTGGCGGCACCGGTGCTGGTGTTTCTCTCGTTCCTCGTGTTTTCATCGGGAAGGAGGCGTTCCGAATGAACAACCGCAAGGTGATCCTGTATCTGGCGGTCGGAAACGTTCTGCTCGCGGCCGTGAACGTCGCGGTTTTCAACTGCGGTGAAGACAAAGTGGTTTTTTCCAGAATATCGACGCTGGTCGATCCTTCGGCCGATGTCACATCGTTTCGCATAGATCGCCGCGGCCGTGCTCCGGTGAGAATAGCCAGATCCTCCCGGTGGAGGATGATCGAGCCGTATCAGGCGGAAGTCGACGAACAATCGGTGATGAAGTTCATAGATGCGCTGTCGCAGACGGTCGCAATTGACACCATCTCCGATTCCGAACTGTTGAGAATCGGCAGAACCCGCCGGGATTTCGAACTGGAGGATTCCCCGCTGCAGGTGAGGGTTTCCTGCGGCGGGAAGGACATCGGCTGCCGCTTCGGCGCAAAGACCCCGGCAGGTGACGGGGTTTACGCTTCCATCGAAGGGGTCGGTGCGGTCTTTGTGATGCCTTCGAACATTCTTGTGGCGGTTGATGTCGCGGCTGAACGCTTCCGCCGCCGTTCTTTGTTCGACGCGGTTCCGGAGACGCTGACCGGATTCACCGTCAAACGTCCGGCCGGGTCGATCGTCGCGTTCTCGCGCGACGGCGAGAACTGGAAAGTCGACGGAATGAACGTTCCGGTGGAGAAAGTGCGGGGTATGCTTTCGAAGGTGCTGAACGCCTCCGTCCGTGATTTTGTCTGGCCGACGGCCGCCGCCGGCGGAATGGAGCCCATGTCGGCGGCGCTGCTCGCCACATACGGATTGGATCCGGAAAGCGCCGTTACATTGACGGTCGCGGGCGTGGACGGGGACAGACGGATGATTTCATTCGGCAAGGTGTCGTCGGAGGGGGAGGTTTACGCGCTCGTGCAGCAGGGGGACGCGATCGTCACCGTGGATGCCGAGCTCAAGACGCTCGCGATGCAGGGGGCGTCCGCCTACGTCGACGCGAGAATATTTCCGTTCGAAGCTTCGGCGGTCAATGCGTTCGTCATAGTCGACGGCGAAACGTCGTACTCCTTCGCGCGGGGCAAGAACGCATCATGGCGGATCGAGACCCCCGTTTCCGCCGCCGCCGATCAGCAGCGCATGGACGCGCTGCTCAACCGGATGCTGACTCTTACCTCCGCCGATATGTCGCAGTCGGGGCTTTCGGTGTTCCTTTCGAGCAATTCCGCTCCCGTGACGGTTTCCCGCAAGGCTCTCCTCGGAGATTCGCGGATGGAGGATCTGAGATCCACCGAGATACTCAGAATCGATCCGGTCACGGTCAAACGCATAGTGATGTCGTCTTCGGACCGGAAGGTCGTTCCGGTTTCGGTGGTGTACAACCGCGATCTCAGGGCGTGGAATCTGGAACATTCGTCATTGTCGGAAAAAGTCGACGAAAAAGGCGTCGCGACCGTGCTTTCGGCGGTAAACCCGCTGCGGGCCGAACGTATCGAGCGGCTGAAAGTGACTCTCGCCGATCTGTCGGCATACGGTCTGGACATTCCCGGACTTACGGTGGCGATCGATCAGGACGTGGAAAAGTCCGTGCGCCGCAATATCATGCTCGGCAACAGGACGGAGGGCGGATACTACGCGACGGTCGGCTCGTCTGGCGCGGTGTTCGTCATTTCCGACGAAACCGCCAGCAGGATTTCATCGGCGCTGGTCGGAGAGTAGTTCCTATTTTGACGAGGCTGGCAGTTCGGCGAGAGCTTTCGAGGCTTCGAACTGCGACATTTCCGTGGTTATGATCGCCACATTCTCGCGTTTGGCGGCTTCGGCCATGTCGTTCGGAACGGGGCGGCGGTGGCAGACGACTATCGCCTCGATTCCCGCGAGCGTGCAGACCGCGATGGTGTTGAGGTGGTTCTGGATAGTGACGAGCACCGATTCGTCGCCGCAGTGTCCCATCACGTCGGAAAGCAGGTCGGAAGCGTAAGCGGAGTTGATCGCGGCGTTCGGGTTGTCGACGATGATTTCGCCTCTGGTCTTTTCGGCTATTTCTCTTACTGTCATGGATCGCTGCTCCTTTAAAACGAGGTGAGGGCGGGGGAGATGCGCACGGATCTGTCCGCAAATGCCTTTTTGAGCGATTCGACGGAAAACGCGCCGATCGGCGCTTCGCTCCATACCCGGGCGACATCGCCGATGTTGTGCGCATCGGACGAGCGCGTGACCGCGTAGCCCTGCGCTTTCGCGGTCCAAGCCTGCTCGTCGGCGGTGCGGGAGAATTCGACGGCGTCGAAGCAGCCTTCGGGAACGGTGCCCAGGCCGGAGACGACCGAATAGTTCGGCCGGTCGATATGCGCGGCTATGTAAAGTCCGCCGAGACTGTGGATTTTCTCCGCCGCTTCCGGTATCGTGCGCCGGCAGCCCATGGCAAGGATGCGCCATTCGAGCTCCACGATGTCGTCGTCCCAGGTGACGACCGGCTGGTCGCCGAAGGTTTCGGGGTCGTTGACGCGCTTCGGCATCGCCTCGCAGACCCAGTCCGTCAGGGCGAGAGCCTGCTCGACGGTGTCGAAAAGGGCGAGCGTGTGCACTTCTTCGGCGCTCTGCAGTTCCATTCCGAAAAGGCATCCGATTCCTGCCCTGCGGGCGCATTCGGCGATCGCCGGGCAGTTTTTCGCGCTCTGATGGTCGGTGAGCGCGATTCCTCCCATGCCGGCGGCGACGGCGCGCCCGACTATCTGCGACGGCGACATTTCAAGCGCGGCGCACGGCGAGAGACAGCTGTGGATATGTAGATCGAAACGCATCTGCGCCAATTATACCAAAATCCCCAGCAGCGCCGTGCAGCCTTCCAGAATGTCATCGTAGGTCGAATCGAAATCGCCCGTGTACCACGGATCGGCGATGCTTCGCTCCGACCCCGCGAACGAGAGAAGCTTTCTTACCTTCGGGAGGTCTTCCGGGTAGACGAGGCGGCGGAGATCGGCGATGTTGTAATCGTCCATGCCTATGAGCAGATCGTACTCGCGCGCTTTTGCGGGCGTCAGCAGCCAGGCGGCGCGAGGAGCGAAGGGTATGTTCATTTCGCGGAGTTTCGCACGGGTCCCGCGATGGGTGTCGCTGCCGATTTCGTCCGTATGCAACGCCGCCGATTCGACCGTGATGTCGTCGCGGCCGGCGCTTGCGACGAGATGCTTCATCACAAATTCGGCCATAGGAGAGCGGCAGATGTTGCCGTGGCAGAGGAAAAGTATTTTTGTCATGCGCGTATTGTACCATAGTTTCATGCTCGACATTTTCGTCCCGCCGCCACCCCTCCCGCGGCGGGAGGAATCCGGTCTCGGTGTCCGTCGCCGTAAATGCCGCAAGCGACATTTTGAATTGATCCGTTGAAAAGGCGGCGGTGAAATTGGTATAATTGGCGCATTGCATTTATGAGGGGTTAAGTGCAATGTCGGCCTTAAGAACAGCAATAAACAAGAGGTTGGAAATGGCAGAACTAATCGTCGC
>JAFVZE010000082.1 GCA_017508315.1 Kiritimatiellia bacterium
CCCCTGGGAAAGATAATCCTCCCAGCCGATCGCCTCGACATCCGCCTCGCCGTGCAGCCGGTAAAGATCCATGTGCACCAGAAGCCGTTCTCCCGCGTGCTCCTGCACGATGCAGAACGTGGGGCTCGTGACGCGCCCGGGAACGCCCATCGCCGCGGCAAGGCCTTGGGTGAAGGTCGTTTTTCCGGCTCCGAGATCGCCCTCCAGGCAGACTACGTCACCCGGGACGAGTTCCTGCGCGAAGCGCCGCGCAAGTTCCCATGTCTCCTCGACCGACGAAACCTCAAACAAGCCCTTCATCGGCAAGCTCCCTGAAGCAGTCGGTCACGTATCCGGGGTAGAACGCCGCCGAATGCGGCATCAAAATCAAATTCGCCGGCAGTCTGCGCCTCGGCTTCACGAAAGACTTAAGCGATCGGAGCGGCTCTTTTTTTGCCACATCGAGACACGCCCCGGCGAGCCTGCCGTTCTCGAGCGCCCTTACGAGCGCGTCTTCATCAATGGAGTTGCCGCGCCCCACGTTGATGACCACGCATCCGCGCGGCAGTTTCGCCATCAGCTCCGCGTCGAGAAAATCATCGGTCTGCGGCGTCGCCGGCAGCGCCATCACGAACCAGTCGCAGTCTTTGACCGCGCGCGGCAGCTCTTTGACGTTCGAGCGGCGGAAACCTTCCACGCGCACACCGAGAGCCGACAGCTTTTCCCCGATCGCCCGGCCGACCTTGCCGTAGCCGACGATCACCGCCTTCGTTCCGGCAAGCTGACGGCACTTGTCCGAAAGCCAAGTCCTCGGCACCGCGCCGCCGGAAGTCTTCGGCGAATAATTTCCGGCCGCATAAAGCCCGCGGCACCAGCCGAGCGCGAACGCCGCGACGGTCTCGGCCATGACCGGACCATGGAAGCCGCCGAAATGGATTTTGACCCCTTCCGGCGCTTCGTGCGGCAGAAGTTCCATCCCGGCGCTGGGAGTCGCCAGCACCTTGAGATGCGGAGCCTTGGCGAACCATCCGCGCTCGAAATACCAGGTTATGACGTGGGTCGCCCTGCCCAGCGCGGCGAAAAACGCCCGCCGAGTCTTCGCCCGGACGACTTCGCTCCCCTCAGGAACGATCGACTTGAGATAAGCGAGCGATCCGGCGTCGGCGCGAAAGCATTTCTCAGGCCATTCGAGCCAGACGAGATAGACGTTGCCGCCTTTCATCATTCGTCGAGCGTACCCTTGTAGGCGACACGCTTGACCTTGCCGATCGAAGTGCGCACGAGCGGCTCGCGCATGACCAGCACCTTGCGCACGCGCTTGTAGTCGGCGAGTTCCGCGCACTTCTCCTGCGCGCGCTTTACGGCGATTTTCTCGATTTCCTCCCATGCGGGGAGAGTGCCGCCGTTCTGCTCTTTGAACCATTCCTCGTTAGGATAGATGACGGCTCCCACCTTCTCGCCGGGATCGCCGCCCTGAGTGTAGCCGACGACGCATACATCCTGCACGGCCGGCTCCTTGGCGATCATGATCTCGACCTCCTCGGGGTAGATGTTCTTGCCCTCGCGGTTGACGATGAGCGCTTTCTTGCGGCCGCGGATGGTGATGAAGCCGTCCTCGTCCATAGACGCGAGATCGCCGGTCCTGAGCCAGAGACCGCCATCGCCGTCGTCTTCGAAGGCTTCGGCCGAAGCGTCGGGATTGTGGAAGTAGCCCTGCATGACGATGGGGCCTTTGATCTGAAGTTCGCCGACGCCCTGCTCGTTCCTGTCGGCAAGGCGCACCTCGATGCCCTTGATCGGCAGTCCGATGGTGCCGATCTTCGTCACCTCCGGCGGACATACCGACACGACCGGCGCGCATTCGGTAAGCCCGTAGCCCTCGAGAAAACGCACATGGATGCGGTTGAAGCTCTCGAGAACGTGGCGCGGACAGGGAGCGCCGCCGGTGATCATGAAACGCAGTTTTCCGCCGAGTTTCAGTTTCACCATATGCATGACCGGACCCCGAAGGCCGATTTTCAGGAGGAACTGGGCCGCCTTCGACTTCTTAAGCCCGTCCTCGATCTTGTCGTGCAGTTTCTCCGCCAGAAGCGGCACTCCGAGAAGCACGGTGGGCTTGAGTTCCCTGATGTCGGCGCCGACGGTCCTCAGCGACTGCATGAAATACTGCGCCGAGCCGGTGACGAAAGGAACGATGAAATTGCCGGTGAACGAAAAAGCGTGGAACAGCGGCAATACCACGAAAAACGAATCTCTC
This sequence comes from Kiritimatiellia bacterium, assembly GCA_017508315.1. Lineage (GTDB taxonomy): Bacteria > Verrucomicrobiota > Kiritimatiellia > RFP12 > UBA1067 > UBA1067. The sequence goes on from JAFVZE010000082.1 coordinate 2,237, forward strand.
TCGTCGATCCGCGCTCCGAACACTCCCAGCGCGCCGACGGCGTCCTTGACGAAATTGTCGTGCGTGAGCATCGCGCCCTTGGGCTTGCCGGTCGTTCCGGAGGTGTAGATGATGGACGCGACATCCTCCGGTTTCGCCTTGTGGCTGCCGTACCATTCGCCGCCGCCGGGAATGCGGAGCTTCGAATATTCGACGACCTCGATGCGATCGTCGATTTTCTGTCCCTCATGCACGACGCCGTCGGTAATGACGACCGCCTTGAGATCGGGAAGATCCTTGGCGATGCGCATCATCATCATGAGATGCGCCTTGTCGGTCGTCACGACCTTGACCTGAGCGTCTTTGAGGATATAGGCCACTTCCTCGTTGTGGAGTTTGGGGTCGATCGGCACCACCGAAACGCCGACGCCGGCCTGGGCGAGATAAGACTCCATCCAGGTCGGCGAATTGGTCAGAATGACGGCGGCGTTGTCCTCCTGGGCTTTAAGGGCGAAGCGCTTTCCGTATCCCTCGGCGACCTCCATGACCGCGAGATGGAATTCCTTCCAGCTGCGCGTGCGCCACCCTTTGTTTTCAAACCATTTCTGGGCGAGCCTTTCGGGCTGCCTGCTGACGCATTTTTCGAATAAACCTCGAATTGTCATCTTTTTGCCTCCAAATCGTATTGTGACATTATATCAAATTTTGTCACTTGAGCGAAGGGTTCTCGAATTCCCGCACCACATCAAGCAGATGCTCGGCGAGATCCGGGTCGACCTCGAAAATATTTTCGTTATCGGAATACATATTGGCGCAGATATTCGCTTTGACTGCGATAAAACGGTTGAATTCATCCTTTTTCGAAGCCTTGCCCGTCTTCTCGCGATCAAGCACGCCGTGGTTGACGAGATTCTGGAAAATGTTGTTGAGATGGGCCGGATCGACCTGTATGCGGAACGAGCGTATGTTCCCCCAGCTGTCTTCCTTATAGCGCTTGGCAAAATCGTTGGAGACAAGCTCGCTCGTACCTTTCTTGACTTCCACCAGTCCGGTTCCGCTCAAATAGACGCTGATGCGCCGCGCCGGCTTGCGCGCCATGTTGTAATAATGGATATGAACCCAATTGAGCTGGCTCTCCTCGACCGTTATGTACGGATCGACCCAGAAAGGTCCGCAACCGGCGAGAGAAAGCAATGCGAGGGCAAGAATTTTTTTCATGGTTTCAGGCTCCTGATGGATCGGGAGGCTATCAATCCCGTACCGAACAATGTCAAAGTCGGATCTATCGAGAAATCCATACGCGAATCTTTAAGCGCCCATTTCGCGAATCCGCCGGTCGCGACCAGTTTGAAATTCTCGTTGAAATTGTCCTTAAGCTGCGCGACTATCTCGCGCACCATGCCGCGATAGCCGACAAGCGCCCCGAAGCGCATCGCCTCCTCGGTCGAACGCCCGATCTTCGGCGCCTTTCCGCTGCCCAACGCCATGCGCGGCAGTTTCGCCGTGCGTTCGAAAAGATAATCCCTCATCAGCGGAAATCCCGGCGCGATCACTCCGCCGCGCCAGACCCTGTCGGCGGTGACCGCCGCCGCGGTGAGCGCCGTTCCGAAATCCATCACCAGAACCGGCGCTCCGTAACGCTCGACCGCGCCGGCGGCGTCGGCAAGACGGTCCGCGCCTATCGTTTCCGGACGGGGGTAGTCGAGTTTGAGCGGAAAATCCCGCCAGCCTATCTGAATGAAATCGATTCCCGCCTTCTTGAAATGCCGCCGGAAAGCGGCGTCTTTGCGCGGCACCACGCTGGCATACGCCGCGGCATCGAAATCCCCCCGGGCGGCAAGAGCGTCGAGAACCTTCCGGGTCTCGTCAACGCCGCCGTCTATATGCCGGACATTGCCGACACGGCCGTCGCGCCAAACGCCGACGGCCGTGCTCGTGTTTCCCACATCGATCACCAGAAGCTTCACAGGCTCCTGATGAAGATGTTGCGCCATTCAAGCGGATCGCCGTGGCACTGGAGCTCGATCTGCTCGCAGGCCGGAATCGGTTTGTCGCGGTCCCAGAGATTCTCGAGCGAAACGTTGTCCACGACGAGTTCGCCGTTGAGCTTGACGGTCACCTTGTCGCCGACCATCTTCACGTAGAAGCGGTTCCAGTCGCCGACCTGCCTGTCGGCGATCTTGAGCGCCTTGGAGATGTTGCCGGTCTTCTTGTAGTTGTTGTTGTAGAGACCGCCGGAACCGATGTGCCACTGGTTGTGGGCATCCCATATCTGCACCTGGGGAAGTCCGCGCAGATAGAGACCGGAGTCGCCGGTAATGGACATGATGCGCCAGTCGGCCCACATTTCGAAATCGCCGTAGTCCTTCCTGGTGGCGAGCGAATAACCGCCCTTGAAGCCGTCGAAGTAGAGGTTGCCGTTGCGGACCGACCAGTGCTTGCGCATGAGTTCGTCGGCCTCCTTCTGCATCGCCGCGCGCTTTTCGGCCGTGGCGGCCTGACGGACGAGCGGACGGTCGAATTTCTCGGTTGTGGTCACGCCCTTCCACATCTTTTCAAGCTGCGATTCGCAGCCGTTGAAGTAGGTCTCGAAGCCGCAGGGCGCCTTCATCGCCTGCTTCGGGCAGACCTCGCCCATCTTGGCGCAGCAGGGAAGCTCTTTGATGCGGATGTTCTTCCACTTCACGTTGTGGCCGTGACCGAGCCAGCCGATATGGCCGCGCTTGTTGTGGAGTCCGGGGTGCTTGCGCTTGTCGGGAGTGTCGCCGTCGCCCTTGAACTTCGAAACGTCGGCCTTGGTGATGAGATAGCCGTTGAGGTAGTATTCGATCTCGCTGCCGATGACCTTGACTTCCGCGAAGTTCCACATCCCGGGCTTGCGCACGTAGCTGCCGCCGCCGGTGAAGTTCTTGTCTTTCCAGCCGAGCTGCTTGCCGACGTTGTCGCGCAGCGACGGAACGATGCCGTAAACCGAACCGGTGTACTGGTAGGGCTTGAGCTTGTCCTTTTTCGCGGCCTTGTCGTAGTAGGCGCTGCCGCCGTCGTCGAGAAGCTGAAGCTCGCACATGCCGTGGTACGCCGCGTCGACGTCGGCCGACGGAGTGCGGATGCCGAGACCGTTGTTGCCGTTTTCGGGCATCATGAACTCGAAGCGGAGAATGAAATTGCCGTACTGCTTCTTCGTGATGAGATTGCCGGGCTGGCCTTTCACCTGACGATCGGGAAAGCACTGGAGAACGCCGGGTTCCTTGGGATCGACGCCGTACATGCCGACCGCGCCTTCCCAGCCTTCGAGATCGAAACCGTTGAAGAGGCTCACGAAGCCTTCATCGACCGTCGCGGGGTAGCTGCATCTCTCTTCGCAGCACTTGAACGCACAACATCCGGACAGTACCAGTCCGGCGGAAACGGCAACCAAAGTTTTTATATGCATTTTTACTCCTTTTGTTGAAACTTCATTATACCAAATCGTTTCACGCGCCGACAAGCGCCAAACGTCGGATCACTGATTCTTCACCAGCGTCTGGATCGCGGTCGAAGCCTTGTCGGCCACCTTGGCGACAACCTCCTGCTGAAAAGCGAGATTGTGCACCTCGTACTGGAGCTCCGTAAGTTCGGCCGCGCTGAGCGCGTGCCGGCCGCTGAGCTCGGAAAGCGCCTGAATGCGGTGCACTATTCCCTGGCGGTTGTCCTGCGCGGAACGCCACGAGGCCGCCACCCTGTCCGCGAACGGCACCGCATCGGCGCGTTCCGGCGCCATCGCCCGCGTAAAGCGCGCCACCGCGCCCGGATCGGCGACGGGTGCGGACGAGACGGCCGCGCCGACCAACTGCGGTGCAGGCTGAGCCATCTTGACCGCCTCGACAATCATCTGTTCAGTCATACGAGCATATCCTTTGCCAGTTGCGCCGCCGACTCGTCGGCGGACTGTTCCGCGGCCTCCTTCAGCGGACCGCGGGCTTCGGCCGCGCGGCCCATCCGCAGAAGAGCCATCCCCTTGAACGCCTTGAGCATCGCCGCATCGGGATTCTGCGGCAACGCCTCGCCGTCGAGATAATCGACCGCCCCCCGAAAGTCGCCCATGCTGATCAACAGCACGGCGTTGGCCGCCGCGAGCGACGGATTACCGGGACGGAAACGCCCCAGCGCGGCGAGGATTTTCGCCGCCGAAGCGAAGCGGTTGCCCCCTGTCGCCATCATGGCGACGTTCAGCAGCAGTCTGGCCTCGTCTCCGGTCAGATCGAACATCAGCGGAAATTGGACGCCACCGATTTGAGGGCGTCGGCCATGTTCTTCTGAATGTTCGTCATCGTCGTGAGCGCGAGATTCCAGCTCTGGAGATCGTACTGCAACTGCTGGAGGTTCGCCTGCACGTCGGGATGGGCCTGATAGTTCTCAAGCGATTTCTGAAGCCGCTCCTCCATCGTGTTCGCGGCGTTTATCAGCGCCACGTAAACCGCATCGGTATGGATGTTGTTGGCGGCCCGGCCGTCCGTAATGCGCATTCCGGCGCCTTGGATGTCGTCGACCGCGTTGATCTTCGCTGGTATTCCCGTCATTTTTCGTTCCTCCTTTTTCGTTGGAAATTCTTCCGCGTCACCGCCCGGTCTTCCCGGCGGATATTCTCAAAAGTTTGCGCGCGAGCGTATTCGCCTCGCGGAGCTGCCCGACCCGGGAGAAATCATCGGGCGGCAGCCCCTCCCGCAGCGCGTCGGCGATGCGTTCCTCAAGTCCGCGGAGTATCGCGTCGTACCGGGCGAGCGCCTCTTCGCTCCGCCCGCCGGAGAGTTCCTTCTCTATTTCCAGCAGCTGCATACGTCTCTTACGGCCTCCATTCGAACGCCCCGTCAGGACCGGAAACCCGGATGGTGTCGGCGCTTATATCCTCGATGACGAAACCTCCGAATTCCGCGCCCTCCGTGACCCGCGAACCGTCGCGCAGCACAAGACACGGATACGGATGCGTCATGACTCCCACCACCGGCATTTTGACCGCCGCGTCCCGGCGCGGCGCCCGGCACGGCGACGGCGCCATCTCCCCCCGGGGCGAATTCGCGGCGGCGGAAGCCGTTTCCCGCAGATCGGAATCGCCGAGCGTCACCCTCGAGCAGTCGACGCTCTTCACGTACGGCACGTCCGCCCGGATCGCCTCGAGCACCGTGCGCAGGCTCGCCGCACTCCGAGAACGGCCGGCAAGCGCGACGATGCGGTTGGTCGCGCAACGGACGTCGAGTCCGCCCTCGCCGACGAGCGAGAGCACCTCCGCCGTCGCCGCGCATAGCGATTCGTCGTCCGAGAGTTCGACTCTCACCCCCGGTCTGGCGGCATACGCCTCCGCCGTCGCCGAGAGCCTCCGCGCCCTGGTCGCGAAATTGCCGGACAGCACGCAGGCGCCGCCGGAATCCGAAAACGCAAGTCCGTATTTTTCCGCGACATCCCGGATGTCCATCGACGCCGCGGCAACCGGCGCGACGGCGCGGTCTTCAGATCCGCGGTCCCCGGCGGATCCGCAGAACCGCTCCCATGCGGAAAGCCCCGCGCACCGGACGGCCGACGCCGCGGGACGCACATATTCCGCCGCTGGTCCCAGCGCCCCGGACAGCGCCGAACGCCACGGCCAGAGCAGAAACACCGCCGCGGCAAAGGCAACCGGCATTAGCAGCAGCGCCGCGGCAAGCGCCGCGCGTCCGGAGAATTTCCTCCCTGCCGGAACCTCCACTCCGGAATCCGGCGGATCCGGCGCCGCGAAGGCGCTCTGCGCTTCCGGACGGGCGGACGTGCCTCTCTCCGGCCATATCAGTTCGTCCCACGCGGCATCCTCCGGACCGACGGCCACCGCCGTGGTCTCGCTCAGAAACCTGACCCTGAACGGTTCAAGCCGCTCCTCCGCGCCCCCGGGAAGAAGGATGCGCACACGATCGCCGTTCACCTCAAGCTCGCACGCGACATCGGCGAGCGACTGGTCGGCGAGCACAATATCGCAGGTCTCTCCCCTGCCGACACCGACCGTCATGCCCTCGGCGAGCGCGACTTCGGCGCCCGCGTTCGGGCCCTGCACTATCTTCAGAAGCATATTCAAAGCTTAAGTCTCCCCAGCGGCTGGATGTTTATCTCCTGCGAAAGCTCCTGGAACGAGAGAACCGGCAGCTCGTAGTAGTCTTTCTCTATCATCTTGCGGAAGTAGCGACGGATGTCGACCGAAACGATGACGACCGGCCTCTGCGGAATCTTCGAAAGATCGCCGACGGTCTTTTTCACCACGGCGAGAATCGAGCGCACGGTCGTCGGATCCATGGCGAGATAGCTGCCGCCCGAAGTCTGGCGGACCGATTTGCGGATCATCTCCTCCAGCGCGGGATCGAGCAGATAGGCGGCGATTATGTTCTGCCCGCCAGAGAACTTGTAGGAGATGTAGCGGCACAGCGCGCTGCGCACATACTCCACGAGCAGCACCGAATCTTTCTCCTTCTGCCCCCATTCGATGAGCGTCTGGGTGATGCGCTTGAGATCGCGGATGCTGATCCCCTCCTGCACGAGACGCTGCAGAACGTCGGTGATCTTCTGGAGCGGCAGCACGCGCTGGACCTCGCGCACGAGCTCGGGGGCCTCGCGCTCCATGTGATCGAAGAGCAGACGCGTTTCCTGCAGCGAGAGAAACTCGTGCGCATAGCGCCTGAGCACGCCGGAAAGATGGTAGGTGAGCACGCCGTTCAGATCGAGAAAACGCACGCCTCCCTCCTCGAGCGCGGCGCGGTTCTCGCGCTTCACCCAGTTCGTCTCATAGCCGGAGAGGAACGCCTTGCCCCTTTCGAAGGCTATGCCGGTGGCCGACAGATTGTCGGCCGTCTCCAGCGCGAACAGGCAGCCTTTCATCAGCACGCCCTCGGAAACCGGAACTTCGTTGACGAGCAGGCGGTATCTGCCGTCGCGCATCGCCGGATTGAGCGAAAGGTTGATCCCCGGGAAAGGAACGCCGAGATCGCGGTAGAGCGCGCGGCGGATCGACATGATCTGATCGTTCAGCTCTTCGTAGGTGAGCTCGCTGCGGATGTCCGCGTCGATGTCCACCGTAAGCGGGGTCACCATCGCGAAATCGTCGCCCTCCTTCTTCTTCGGTCTGGGTTTCAATCCCTCCGAAGGCGCGGCCGCGGCGAGAGGATCCGCCGCCTTGGCCTCGCGCTCGGCCGCGCGGCGTGCCGCCGCGCTCAGCGCATACCCCAGAGCGCAGGCCGCCGTCGCCAGCGAGAATATCTGCAGTTTCGGGAAACCCGGAATCAGCCCTACGAGAAGCAGCATGACGCCGCCGAGCAGAATGGCTTTGGGCTGGGCGAAGAACTGATCGACTATATCCTGTCCGAGCGGCTTGTTGTCTTCGTCTCCGACGCGCGTGACGATGACGCCGGCGGTGATGGAAACGAGCAGCGCGGGAATCTGCGAGACGAGACCGTCGCCGATCGTGAGAATGGAGTACGTCTCCACCGCCTTGCCGATCTCCCACCCCTTCATGAACGCGCCTATGCAGATTCCGCCGACTATGTTGATCGCCGTCATGACCAGTCCGGCTATGGCGTCGCCCTTGACGAATTTCATCGCGCCGTCCATCGCGCCGTACAGCTGGGATTCCTTGGCGAGCTCGTTGCGGCGGAAGCGGGCCGTCTCCTGGTCGATGGCTCCCGCCCGCATATCGGCGTCGATCGACATCTGTTTGCCGGGCATGGCGTCGAGAGTGAAACGCGCCCCGACCTCCGACACGCGCTCGGCGCCTTTGGCGATGACCACGAACTGCACGACGGTTATGACGAGAAAGATCACCGCCCCGACGACGAAGTTTCCGCCGACGACGAAGTTGCCGAAGGTGTAGATGATCTCGCCGGCATCGGCATGAAGCAGAATCAGACGGGTGGTGGAGACGTTGAGCGCGAGCCGGAAAAGCGTCGTGAAAAGCAGCATGGACGGGAACGTCGAAAACGCCAGCGCTCTCGGCAGATAGAGCGAAAGCATCAGCATCACCACGGATATCATCAGATTGACGGAGATCAGCAGGTCTATCACCGCCGTCGGCAGCGGCACGATCAGAAGCCCGATGATGAAAATCACGAGAAACGCCAGCACGAGATCGCCGAAGCGGCTCATCGCGGTTGTGATCTTTATAAGTCTGCCGAGCATTTCTAAGTTCCCCTCATGTTTCCAGCAGCGCGGCGCGGTAATGTTCAAACACCTCGGTATCCGCGAGCAGACTTTCGAGTTCCCGCGCCGCGCGCGCCGCGGCTTCTCCTCTGCGCGCGCGCAGAGATTTCAGCGCGCTTCTCGCCGTCCGGCCGAAGCCGTCCGGCGTCCGCAGGTAGGCGCTGTTGCCGGCTACCAGCGCGCTCATTATCTCGCCGACGACGCTCTCCCCCTCCGGAAAGATGTTCGACAGCGCCTCGCTTACGGTCGTGGATCCCGGCAGCAGCTGCTTCTGCCTTTCGCCGCCCGGCGCCCCGTCTTCGCCGGACGCGTACTCCGCCACCGAAATTCCGGTATCGAAGCGGATCGTCTCTGTCGCCCTTCCCGTCTTCACGCGCCGAGCCTCCCCGTATGGTTCTCGGCCGAGCGCAAAAGCTCCGCCATCGCCTTTTCGATATTGCCGACCGTCACCTCCTCCGGCCCGAGCCTCACCGCGAAAACGGCCTGCACCGGGTCTCCCAGCAGAGCGGTGCGCACCGTAAACTCGTTCCGGCGCAGCGGATCGGCCGCGGAAAGAAGCAGTTTCACGGCGTCGGGACCGTCGGCAGTCGCGACCGACACGGAAAGCGCGAGACCGCCCGCAGCGTATTCGAGATGGAACTGTGCGGAGTTTTCGAAGCGCACGGCCGCGACGCCCTCGTCGTTGAACGCCAGTTTCGGCAGTCCGATCCCCTTGGCGAATTCGCCCACGGCGTTTCGCATCCACCCCGGAACCTCAACCATGCTCTGCACCTCCTTCCGGGACTTCTTGAGCGTCCTCAAGCGCGACAAGACCGTCGAGATGCTCCTGCGCCGCCTCCACCAGATGCACGCGGTCGTCTTCCGAAGTGAAAAGCCGCGGCGAAAGCTGACGGAACACCGAGATGATTTCGCGGCAGAAATCCATCTTCGCGGGCAGCCCTGAGATTCCGCATTCGCCGACAAAGACGCCGATGTCGCGCTCCGAGACGAACGGACGCTCGGTGAAATCCAGCACCCTGCCGGTCATGGCCCCGCCGTCGAGCCGGCATTTTTCGCCGAACTGCCCGTCCATGCGCAGCGACAGCGACGAAAGCCGGTCCAGAACGGTGCGAAGAACCTGCACACACTGCAGATCGAGCATAATCCGGCGCAACTCCTCGGGGACCCGCGACGGCGAGGGGCTCTGAATGTCCGCGCCGCATCCGGCGAGCAGGAAATCGATCGCCGCGGCCAGAGCGTCGGCGCCCCGCGAAGATATCAGCGAACGGTAGCAGTCGTGGGGAGTAGTGAACCCGATCACCTCGCCGCGATACAGATCGCGCAGCGACTGCATCTCCTCCGGCGTCGATGCGCGCACGTTGATTTCCCGCGCCAGATTGATGCCGGCGGCCACTTCAGCGCCTCTTTCGGCGACAATTCTCCCGCCGAGCGCTTCCGTAAAGGCGCGGAGATTTTCTTCGCCGTCGCCGAGCGCCGCACGGATGATTTCAAGCATCGCGAACTGGTGGGACGGGTCTTTGGAGCCGGCGGCGAGCTCACCGAGAAAGGCGTCCGCGTCGGGCGGAGCTCCGTTCCGCGCCGCCTGACGCAGATCGCGGAGCATCTTCTCGACGAAAGATCGATCCGGCAGATCGGGAAACGTCTTCTCCCACGCCTCGATCGACGCGACATAGTCCGTCCGGCGCGTTTCTCCAAGCCTGCGCTCGCTCAGTTTCTTCGCGGCTTTCTCCTCGAACTGCATCGAAAGCTCTTCCATCGCGTCCTGAAGTTTCGCCGAAGCGCCGGGCTCGGCCACGACCGCCATCCCCATGACGCGTCCGACTTCGACGGGAGAGTGCGCGGCGGAAAGCGGCTCGGAAGGATAAAGACGGTCCATCCGGTCGACAGCGGGCGAATGCCTCAGAAACTGGGCCGAATCAAACGCCATGCGCCCCCTCCGCCCAGACCACGCCCGGACCGTAGAAATTCAACCGGAGAGTTTTCCCGCGGCGGCGCGGGACGAGAATATCGCGCATCGTCAGCCGCGGACAGTGCCCCGTGGGATCTTTGACTGTCCACGCGACGGCCGACTCCATGCGCACGCTCAACACGTCGTCCTCCCCGAGCACGAAACGGTTGACGCGGGATGCCGTTGCGACCACCGCCCAGCCGGGATTTCTGAACGCGGTCGCCGCCAGCGCGTACCTGAAACTCATCGGCACCGCGCGGACAAGCCGCGAAGCGGTGCGCGAGGCTGCCGGAGCGACCAGAATCCGATCCGACACCACCGTGAGATTCCCGGCGCAGTCAAGCCGCGTGACGAAGGGCCGCGCCGCATCGGAGCATGACGCGCGGCCGGCGACGTCGACGAGCCGCAGACTGCCCCGGTCCGGCGCCACCCATCCGCGCAGCGGACGCACCGTAAGCCGTCCGCGGTACGCGGCGGGCTGCGCCGCTCCCATCAGCCAGACGCCGTCGGAAACGTGCGCGAAACCGCACTCAATGTCCGCCTCACCCGTCATGCGTCTTCCTCGCCTCCTTCTCGCGGTCGTAACGCCTCTTTTCCTCATCGAAGCGCTTTTGCCAGTTTTCCCTGTCCGCCTGCGCTTCATCGCGGAATTTTTCGCGGTCGAATTCGCGCACGGCCTCGTTGCGCTCGTGACGTTCCTCGGCGCGCTGCCTGCGCATCTCGCGGTTGAAGTCGATCTGCGCCTCGCGCTCCCTGCGCTCGACGCCGTCCCTGTCGAACGCCTCGTCGAGAATCCGCTCGGATTCGATGTCGCGCTGACGGCTCGACTGGAGCGAGACCGTATCGTTCGTCGAAGTCTCGAACACGTAGGGCGTCAGGATGAACATCCGCTGAACCGTCTCGTCGCGATAGCTCACGCCGCCGAAGAGCCAGCCGATCCACGGAATGTCGCGGAGATACGGAATCCCCCAACCGCCCGACTCTTTGATGTCGCGAAGATAACCGGCGAGCATGATCGAATGTCCCTCCAGCACCGCGGCCTGCGTTTCCAGCGACGAACTGCGCGTCATGGGCATCGCGTCGACGGTGATCGACTCGAAGCCTCCGTCCTGAAGTTCCATCGACAGCCACACGCGGGACGGGACATTCGTCGCGCCGGAGCCGACGACGCGGGGCTTGACCTGAAGTTTCGTCCCGGCCGACACCTCCTCGAGCGCGGCCACTTCCGTTCCGACGACCCGCGCGCGGTAGCTCTGGGTGTCGGTCATCTCGGCCGCCGTGTTGTTGAGCGTGAGGATGGACGTTCTGGAAATCGAGCGTGCCCTGCCCTTTTCGCGGAGCGCCGAAAGCGATGCGGACACCGAAACGTCGTCGCCGAGATAGGTAAGCGCTCCGGCGAGCCCCTTGCCGCCGAGACCTGCCGGGCTGAAGAGATTTGCGGCGTTCTGTCCGGCGGCGCCCTCGAAATCTTCGTGCGTGCCGGAAGCCTTGAGCGAAAGCTGCCAGTCGAGCGCATCCTCCTGCGAAAGCTCGACGACCGTCACGCCGATTTCGACGAGCATCTGAGGTTTGTCGAGTTCGGCGATGAGCTTTTCGTACATGGGCAGGCGCGTCACCGTGTCGCGCACGATCACCGCATTGAGCCGGTTGTCCGGACGGATGACGGGACGGAACGCGGAATCCGCGCTCGCCGAAAGACGGTCGGTCCCGTTGGTTTTTTCGCCCTCCCGGACGGGTAAAGCCGAAGACGCGCCGGTCATGATCTCCTCGAGAAGACGCGCGACACCGCGGATGGTGGTGGAGGATTCCGGGCTTGTGACGTTGAAGCTGACATCGTCGGCCCAGGTGTGCTTCAGGGGGAATATCCGCGTCTCGACAGAAGTGAAGGTGCGCTGCTCACGGAGTTTATCGGCGCGGGCGATCATTTCCGAAACCAGTAGCACGTACCGCGGAGGACCCGAAACCATGATCAGTTCGCCGTCCGAAGCGGTCTTCAGCGGAAAGCGCGAATCCTCGACCCCCAGTTCCTCCATCATCCCGAGAACCTCGCCGGCCTTCATGTATTTAAGATCGATAAGCGTCGAGCCCATCTCGCCGACGGCATAGACGTAGATCGCCGTGCCGTCGTAGTACCAGGTCAGATTGTGCAGCGCCGAAACGCGCTCAAGGAAATCGCCGGGGGCGACATCCTTGAAATCGCCGGAGAGCACCCCGCTCACGCGCCCGGAAAGCAGGATTGGGATCCCCTGGGCGACACTGAAGCTCTCAAGCGCGGAACGGACCGGCATCTGTCTGGCGACTAGCGTGTAGGCGGAGCTCTTCCACGGTATCTTTTCCGCGGCGGACCGGACGGTTTCGGCCGCCGATGCGCCCGGACACAAGAGGAGCAGAACCGCAAACGCGCAGAGGACGCGTCTTCCGGATGAAAATCTGACAGTCATATCGATCTTTTGCATATGTCAGGGTCGAATAACCATTTCGGGGAAAAACGATGAACGGGCGGGCTCCTGCCCGGCGCGCGCCGTCCACCAGTCGCACGAATCGGCGAACTTCTCGAAAGAACCGCGCAGCGTTTCAGCCGAAGCGCCGGCATCGATCTCCTGCGCGAGCATCAGTGCCTCCGCCCGGCCGTCCCAATAGAGTACGGCATCCTCCTTGAGAATGCGCCCGGCGGCGCAGACGGCCAACCGCGTCAAATCATCGGTTCTGCGCGATATCTCCCGCGTCAGCAGAAGTCTTCCGCCGAGATCCGCCGCCCTGATCTCGCCGTCGTCCACCTTGAATGAAAAATCCGTTGAATCCGCAGGTACAGTCTGCGGATATCCGATAACTGAAACCAGTCTGGCGACGACACTCATTTGACGGTTTCATTATACACAAATACGAACCCGATTGTATACCCATTATTTTCAAAATTTTTTACCGTCCGGATCCCCGGATATGCAACAGCGCCCGCCATCCCTCACGGCCGCGGATTTCGCGGTCCGGGGAAAGCGGGCGCTGCCGGAACCCTCGCCGTTTATTCGTTTACCAGCGCGATCTTGAGCCCCTTCATGGAAATGTTCATTTCCATCGCCTCGTTCATCTCCTCAAGCTTGTACTTGTGGGTGATGAGATCGGTGATCGGGAAGCCGCGCTCCTGCGATTCCTTGAGGAAATCGAAGCTCTGCACCCAGTCCTTGGACTGGTACGTCCAGCTGCCGACGGCCTTGACCTGCTTGTTGCACATGTCGAGATGCGGGTTGTAGCTGGTATCTCCGTTGTTGACAAAGAAGCCGAGCTCGCAGAAGCTACCGCCGCGGCGGATGTAGCTCCACGCCTTAGTAGCGGCCTTGGGCGAGCCGGTGCACTGGAAAACCATCTCGGCGCCTTCGCCGCCGGTGATCTTCTTGACCTGCTCGGTCGAATCGGCGTCAAGACCGTTGACCGTGTAGCGCGCGCCGAGCTTCTTGGCGAATTCGAGACGCTTCTCGTCCGTGTCGCAGGCGATGATGTTGCGAACTCCGAGGCAGCGCACCATGTTGAGCAGCAGAAGTCCGATGGGACCGCAGCCCTGAACGAGCACGTAGCTGTCGAACTTGAAATTGAAGATGGTCTTCGCCTGCTCGACGGCGTGGACGATGACGGCCGCCGGCTCGATGAGGATGCGAAGATCGCGGTCCATATCCGAGACGTTGAAGACGACGCCGCCGGCGTTCACTTTCATATACTCGCCAAACCAGCCGTTCAGGTAGTGCTTTTCTCCCGGAAGGAGACCGAAGATCTCGCCGCCGTTGCAAAGCTCCTTGATCTCCGGATGCATGCGGCAGGTGTCGCATGCCTCGCAGGACTTAAGCCCCGTGACGATCTTGTCGCCGACCTTGAGGGGCTTGCCGGTGTAATCACAGGTGACGTTCTTGCCGAGCGCGACGATCTCGCCCGTACCTTCGTGACCGAGCTGGACCGGGCAGAAGCCGAAGGGATCGCCCTTGTATTCGTGGACGTC
>JAFVZE010000083.1 GCA_017508315.1 Kiritimatiellia bacterium
GGACGTGGTCCTTTAGTTAGCAACTGGTATTCTACCAGAAAAAGAACCCGTCCATTTTCATTTCATGCACACCGTGAAGGCCGCAGAGCCGGAGTCGATTCGGCAGCCTGCACAGCGAGCACCAGCGCCGAATCGCCCCCGGCTCGAAGGCCTTGCGTGCATCAATTCAAAAAAGTGGGATAAGGGTGTCTCCGGAGAGGGTGGGCTGGATTGACTTGCGTAAAAATGGTAAAATAATGCTCTAAAATAAAAATGGGTCAAGGGATGAAAGTCACAAAAGCCAAATTCAAGTTCAAAGGCGGGGTGCATCCGCCGTACAACAAAGATCTCGCCCGCGACAAGGCGATCGAGCGTCTGCCTATGCCTAAGGAGCTGGCGGTGTCGATGTCGCAGCACCTCGGCGCGCCCGCCAAGTGCGTGGTCGCCGTCGGCGATCATGTCGAGAAGGGGCAGCTCATCGGCGAGAGAAACGGCTTCATTTCCGTGTCGGTGCGTTCGCCCGCGTCCGGTACGGTGAAAGCGGTGGAGAAGCGGCTCGGTCCCGCCGGCGGTTCCGCCGACGCGGTCATCATCGAGACCGACGCCGAACAGGGCGAAGGCGAAACGCTTCCCGCGCTCGACTGGAAAAGCGCGAGCCGCGAGGAACTGCTCAAACGCGTGGAGGACGCGGGAATCTGCGGCATGGGAGGCGCCGGATTTCCCACCTCGGTGAAGCTCAATCCGCCGCCGGGCAAGCGCTGCGAGTATCTTATCCTGAACGGCGCCGAGTGCGAACCCTACCTCACTTCCGATTTCCGCACCATGGTAGAACGCGCCGACCGGATCCGCACCGGTGTTGAGATTCTGCGCAAGATTCTCGGCGGCTGCGCGGTCCGGATAGCCGTCGAAGCGAACAAGCCCGAAGCGATCTCGGCGCTTGAAAAGGCGTTCGCCGGCATCGACGGCAATGTCGAGATCGTGGTTCTGCCCGTCCTCTATCCGCAGGGCAGCGAAAAGCATCAGATTTTCGCCGCCGTCGGCCGCGTGGTTCCGGAGCCGCCGGCGCTGCCGATCGATGTCGGCTGCGTGGTCGAGAACGTAAGCACGCTTGCGGCGGTAGCCGATGCCGTGGAATTCGGCAAACCGTTAATCGAACGCGTGACGACGGTTTCCGGCGACGCCGTGGTCGAGCCTAAGAACGTGCTCGCGCCGATAGGTACGAAATACGCCGATCTGGTCGCGTTCTGCGGCGGCACGAAGGAGCCGCCCGCGAAGGTGATTTCCGGCGGCACCATGATGGGCTTTGCGGTATCCTCGCTCGATGTCGCGACGACCAAGACCACTTCGGGTCTGCTGCTGCTCGGGCGCAAAAGCGTTTTCCAGTACATATCCGGACCGTGCGTCAACTGCGGCCGCTGCGTGCGGGCGTGTCCCATGAATCTCAATCCGGCCGAAATCTCCAAGGCGGTCGAATCCGACGATGTCAAGAGCGCCGAAAGCGCGCACGTCATGAGCTGTCTCGAATGCGGAGCCTGCGCGTTCAGCTGTCCGCAGCGCCGGCCGGTGGTGCAGCTCTGCCGCCGCGCCAAGGCTTCGATCCGGGCGCGCATCGCCGCGGAAAAGGCGAAGGCCGCGCAGGCGGCGGCAAAGGAGGCGAAATAACATGAAACCGAAAGAACTTGGCGACCATTACATCCTTTCCAGTTCGCCGCACGCGCATTCGCCGGTCGGCATTTCGCGGATCATGCTCGATGTCATCGTCGCGCTGCTGCCGACTACGGCCGTCGGAATCTGGATGTTCGGAATGCCGGCCGTCTGGACGATCGCCGTGTGCGTCTGCTCCTGCATCCTTACCGAAGCGCTCTGCCGCATCGCGATGCGGCGCGAAAGCACTCTCGGCGATCTTTCGGCGGTGGTGACGGGGCTGCTGCTCGCGCTCAATCTGCCGGCGGGGTTGCCGCTGTGGATGGCCGTCGCCGGATCGGTTTTCGCGATCGGCATCTGCAAGCAGGTGTTCGGCGGTCTCGGCATGAATCCGTTCAATCCGGCGCTCGCCGCGCGCGCGTTCATGCTGATCTCGTTCACCGGTCCTATGACCACGTGGCTGCGTCCGTCCGCCTGCATCGGCGGCGGCTGTCAGGCCGGCTGTTCGGCGACGCCGGCGCTCGCCGACGCGGTGACGTGCGCCACGCCGCTCGCGTTCATCAAGAAAGGCGATCTCACGCAGCTGCCTACGCTCTGGGATATGGCCGTCGGCAATATGCCCGGTTGCATCGGCGAGGTTTCGGCGCTCGCGCTGGCGCTCGGCGGAATCTATCTGCTGTGGCGCAAGGTCATAACCTGGCATATTCCGTTTTCGTTCATCGCGACGGCGGCCGTCTATTCGCTGGTTTCGGGGCGCGCTCCCGCGGCGGTCGAGATCATGACCGGAGGCATCATGATCGGCGCGATTTTCATGGCGACGGATTACGTGACCAGCCCCACCACCGCGAAGGGCAAGCTGATTTTCGGTTTCGGCTGCGGACTTCTCTGCATGCTAATCCGCCAGTT
This sequence comes from Kiritimatiellia bacterium, assembly GCA_017508315.1. Classification (GTDB taxonomy): domain Bacteria; phylum Verrucomicrobiota; class Kiritimatiellia; order RFP12; family UBA1067; genus UBA1067. The sequence goes on from JAFVZE010000083.1 coordinate 2,530, forward strand.
CGGCGGATATCCAGAGGGGTGCAGCTTCGCCATTCTCATAATGAACGCCCTCTGTCCGCTCATCAACCGCTGGGCGCAGCCTAAACCTTTCGGAGCGAAACAATGAAGAAAATTCTGGGTCTGGTGGTCAGTCTGACCGCGATCGCCGGCGTGTGCGCGGCGGTGCTCGCCTACGTCAACGCGCTTACCGGGAAACCGATAGCCGAGATGCGGGTCAAGAAGGCGAACGAGGCGGCGATGGCGGTTATGCCCGCGGGTGTGAAGGAAGTCTCCGGCGCGGACGGATTCTATGTCGGCAAAGACGCCTCCGGCAAGATCGCCGGTTATGCCGTCGCCGGCAGGGATTCCGGCGGCTACGGCGGCGATATCGTGCTGATGGTCGGTTTTTGCGCCGACCGCGAGACCATCGTCTGCTACAAGACGTTGCAGGCGAGCGAAACGCCGGGACTGGGGACAAAACTCTCCACGCCCGAATTCTCCGGCCAGTTCGCCGGACGAAAGGTCGATTCGTCGCTGAAAGTCAAGGCCGACGGCGGAAGCATCGCCGCAATCACGTCGGCGACGATCACCTCGCGCGCCGTCTGCCGCGCGGTCGCCGACGCGCGCGCCCGCCTGTCGTCCGGGAAGTAGAGTCTTTGGCCCGCAAGTCCGATATCGCCGTCAATTTCGAATACTTCGCGCTGCGTCTCGCCTGCGCGCTGGTGAACGCCGTTCCCTATCCCGCGGCCATGGCTCTGGCGCGGGCCGCGGGCCGGTTCGCGTTTCACGTCCTCCGGCTGAAGCGCGAGCGCACGGTTTCGCGCATACGCTCGGTCTTTCCGGAGAAAAGCGAGTCCGAAGCGAATGCGATCGCGGTAAGGTCGATCTCGAACATGATCCAGACGGCGGTGGAGATGATCCGCGCTCCGAGACTGTCTCGCAAGTGGATGGACCGCCATGTTCTCGACGGGAAAATGTACAAGGACCGTCTGCAGGAATACGTCGATGAAGGCAAGGGAGTGGTCATCATGGTGCCGCATTCCGGCAACTGGTACATGGCGGCGTGGTCTATGGCCAAGTACGGACTGCCGCTTTTCGCGATCGCCGCCAGACAGCGCAACTGGAAGATCGACGCATGGATGAAGCGCCAGTACGGCGACATCGAAGTGGTCGAGCGCGGCAGCGCCCGCACGCTCGTGGAGATAAAGCGTAAGCTCCGGCAGGGCCGGGCGTTCGCGATCCTGCCGGATCTGCGCGTGCCCCAGCGCGATGTCGAAGTGGATTTCCTCGGAGGCAAGGCCAACGTCAGCCACGCCGCGGCGATGTTCGCCGTGAACTGCGGCTCGCCGGTCGTGGTGGCGATGATGACGCGCGACGGCGGAAAACACGTTTTCCACCATCTTGCGACCCTGCGTCCGAATCTAGAGGCGGCTGACAGAAAGGCCGAGGCGGTGAGGATCACCAGAGAGGCGATGGCGCTTCTTGACGAAGGAATCCGCCGCCATCCCGGCGACTGGTTCTGGTACAACAAGCGTTGGATACTTCAGCCTGTCGGCTGACATTTGGTATAATTTCGGCATGCGGGAAGTCGAGGCGAATTTTCAGACGAACGAAAAAGATGCGGCCGTGCGCCGGCGGCCGGTGGGTTTTTTCGACAGCGGCGTCGGCGGCCGGTGCATTCTCGAAGCGTTCAGGCGGCTGTGTCCGGATGAAGACGTCCGCTACATCGCCGATTCGGAAAACTGCCCCTACGGCAACAGATCGCCGGACGAGATAATCGCCTTGAGCGATGCCTGCGTGCGCAGGCTTTTGGCCGAGGACTGCAAACTGATAGTCGTGGCCTGCAACACGGCGACTGCGGCGGCGATCGACTATCTGCGCGGGAAATATCCCGACGTTCCGTTTGTCGGACTTGAACCGGCGGTGAAGCCCGCGGCGCTCAGTTCGAAAAGCGCGGTCGTGGCCATTCTGGCGACGCAGGGGACTTTCAACGGGCGGCTCTACCGCGAGACTTCGGCGCGGTTCGCCAAGGATACCGTCATACTCGCGGTCGTGGCGGATGAGTTCGTGACGATGGTCGAGCGCGGAGAAACGTCCGGACCGGACGCCGAGGAGGCGGTCCGCAGAAGAATCGAGCCGCTTATCGCCGCCGGCGCCGATCATATCGTTCTGGGCTGTACGCATTTTCCGCATCTGAAAGGGATCATCGCCAAGGTCGCCGCGGGGCGTGCGGTGATAGTCGATCCGTCGGAAGCGGTGGCGCGAAGGGTCAAGGCGGTGTTGGAGGAAAGGGGGATTTCGGCATGAAGCTTCAGCTCAATTCGCTGGCGGTCGATTGCGTAATCGGCGAACTGCCGGAGGAACGGGTGAAGCTGCAGAGGCTGCTTCTCGATATCGGACTGGAAATCCCGGATACCGCGTCGATGAGCGACGAACTTGCCGACACGGTCGATTACGCCGCGCTCGCGCGCAACATCCGCACTGCGCTCGCGGAGGCGAAATGCCGGATGATCGAACGCGCCGCCAAGGTCGCCGCCGATGTCTGCATGGCGGACGGCAGCGTCCGTTCGGTCGAGGTCAAGGTCACGAAAAGCGGGGCGGTGGACGGACTTGAATCGGCATCGGCGTCATTGACGCTGTGCCGCAGGGGGGGGGTAGATGAACTGGAATGTCCACCATCGCGCAGAGACGCGATCGACGAATCTCGATGCGCTCAACGGCGTACACGGTGACGTTTTTACGGCCGATTTTCAAACTTCCGGACGCGGACGGCTTGATCATCGATGGCTTTCGCCATCCGGCGTCAACCTGCTTATGTCGGCGGTGCTCGACGTGGGGGGGCTTGAGCCGCAGCAGGCGGCGACTCTGCCGCTGATAGTCGGCTTTTCGGTGGTGAAGGCGCTGCCGCGGGAAATTCGCGGCGGACGCGTTCTCCTGAAATGGCCGAACGACGTGCTTATCGCTTCGCGCAAGGTGGCGGGCATTCTTTGCGAGCGTCACGGCGACAACGCTGTCGCCGGCATCGGGATCAACGTCAAAGAGCAGGCCTTTCCGCCGGAGATCGCGTCGCGCGCGACCTTTCTGGGTATGGATTCGGTGGAGGAAGTGCGCGATCAAGTGCTTGAGAGTCTCGGCAGATGCTATGAAAAGTGGCGATCGGAGGGTTTTGCCGCGTTTCACGAGGAGATTTTAGAGATCGACTTCCTGCGCGGGCGCGTTGTCGCGGTACGCAGGACGGATGACGACGCCGCGCCGGTCAGAGGGCTTTGCGGCGGCATAACGGTTTCAGGGGCGTTGGATATCGGCGGCGAGGAAGTCTACGCCGGCGAGGCCCATGTCGAAGAAATCAAAGAAAGGATTCCGTCCCGTCCGCGGGAAGGAAATGAAGACTATGAATAAATTCTGCATGATGCTGTTGTTGGCGGGGGTTTCGACGCTTTCCTTCGCGAAGACCTGCACGTGGATCGGAGGCAGCGGCAAATGGAGCGATGCCGCCAAATGGGAGGACGGCGGAAAGCCGGTTGCCGGCGATATCGTGGATGTCAGAAACGACGCCGCGGACGCCGTTATCGAGAACGACATTTCCGGGCTTGTTCTTTCGCGGCTGTTCGTTACCGGCGATGCCGCATGTGAACTTAACGGCGAGAGTGTAACGCTCACGGATGCAAATGCGTTCTCAAACGGAGTGGTCAATGCGGTCTGTTCGCTGCCGATGGTATTCACTGCGGAGAATCCTTTCCTGTATTCGGCCGGCGCGGCGGTCTTTAACGGGGCTTTAACGTCTCAAAGCGCTAAAACGTTTACGATTCATCTTTCACGTGCCGTCAAGTACGCTTTGACGTTTAATTGTGAAATCAATATGCCCAATTCCGATATCTTTGTGATGCCGAACGCCAATGTAAACGAGCGTGCCGCCCACTTCAAAGGCAAGGTTGTCGCAAAATCGGTTTTCAAACGGATCAAAGACAATACCACTTCAATCCGGGGAAACGTGTATCTGTACAGCCCGGAGAATGAAATCGGCGAAATCCATGCTCCGTACGCCAGTATAGAGTGTAAAGCTGCCGATGTCATGAACGGCGCCGTGCTCAGCTTCGGCTATTGCGAAGCGGATGCCAGAGCCTATTACCGGATTTGGCAGTACAATCAGACGATCGACCGTATAGACGGCAAGGAAACAGAGCGTGCGAACGCGTGTTTCACCGGAGATGGCGCCTGTCTGACGATGGCGGCAAGTGCCAGCTCGTATTGCTCGGCGACATTCAAGGGAACTCTTGATCTTGTCTGGGCGCCGAAGGCGGATTATGAGCTTGTCTTTGGATGTGATCGTGCGA
>JAFVZE010000084.1 GCA_017508315.1 Kiritimatiellia bacterium
CCGCAATGTCGAGCTGCATGGCACGATTACATTGACACGCCGTGTCCGCGTGACCGGAATCGACCTGTGGGGCGGCGGAGCCTTCGAGCAGCTGGCGCTGCGTGAGAGTCGATGTCGGAATTACGGCAAGGATGCGCTTTTTGTCGGTTTTCATATCGGCAGAGTATATCATCAGTGTCCGAATTTGACAATATTTGTGTCTGATTTTGATGGTCGGATTCATAAGGTTGATGTATAATTCACGGCGGTAAAAATAAAAGTCAAATAAAGGAAGCAGTGATGAGCAAGAAGATATGTTTTCTCCCGGCAGGTGCCTTGATATCATCTGTTCTTTTCGGGGGGGGTAATACGTTTATATGGACTGCCGATACCGGGGGTGATCTGTTGGCGAAAGAGAATTACGGCGCCGACATTGCTCCAGCCGCGGGAGATACGCTTGCCGTAAACCGGAATAACGGCAATAACCCGATTACCGGCGAGTTTACGTTCTCGGCCGATGAAACTCCGGTTTTCTATCAGGTCAAATTTGAGCGCGCCTTCGGGAACCGCCGTTCGCTGAATCCCGGCGCGGGAAAGATTCTGCGCTGCGATTATCTCGATATCCGCTACAGCGATCTCTTTTCAATACTTTCAGGATCATATTTCATCAATAAAGATCTGGGTGTCGGGAATTCCACTTCCAACAGCGATAAGACATATTTGACGATAGACGGCGGCGATACTTATCTCAAGGCCCAAGCGTTGGAAATCGGTTTCGGCAGCGCAAGTGGCGGTCGCTCGTGCGCGTATGTGACGGTGACGAACGGAGCCGTCGCGGATGCCCAGATTCAGGTGGGATTTAACGGCGGGGCCGCCAACTCTCTGACGATAACCGGAGAAGGGACGAAATTCTATTCGACCAACAAGGCAGTTGTCGTGGGAAGCGCAAGGGTGTGGAACAATTACGCAAGTAAATGGTTCTATTCGGATGACAATCTGCTGACGGTTGACGACAATGCAGAGCTTATCGCTTCGGAAGTTAAAGTGGGCAGCGAGGACGGGAGCGGCAATGAGTTGAAAGTTCTTTCCGGCGGCAAAGTTGCCGCTGCCGCGAAATTGCAGGTCGGGAACTACTCGGCGCCTGCGACGAACAATGTTCTCAATGTGAAAACCGGCGGCGAAGTCGAGACGGACGCGTTCTTAATGATGGCTACCAACAAGGCTGTCGTTTCCGGTGTCATGAATGTCGCCAAGCAGTTTGTCGTCGGTGTGGTCAACAATACGACCGGTGATATAGGCGGCTCAGAGTTCGTGGTCGACGGCGGCGAGGTGAATATCGGCAGAGAAACCGAAACTGTCACCAACCGTCCGACATTTTATATCGGAAGTTATCAGAAGCAGTCGGACGGAAACCGGGTGGTGGTCAAAAACGGCGGCAAAATCAATTTGACCGGCAACTATGTCAATATCGGTTCGGCGGGAAGCGGCAATATGCTTGTCGTCACCGGTACGGGAAGCCGCTTTATTCATGATGCGCAGACATATTTGAGAGACTTCGTGATCGGGCTGGCCGGAGTAGAGGGAATCGACAACGGCAACAACGCCGTCACCGTCTCGGACGGCGGATATGTAGAGACCTCTGCGGGGCTGCAGGTCGGAAGTGTCGGTGCTTGGCAGATGCACGACATAACCTTGACCGTCGATCAGGGAACGGTCAAAGTCGCGGAGAAATTGCGCGTCGGAATGGATGACAATATAACCGATGCACAACTGATGGTGAAGGGGTCTCTTTCGCGCGTATCGGCAAAGACGATTGAGGTCGGCGCCCGTTCGCGCATCGTTTTCGATCTCTCCGATGCGCAGGCGTCGGAGGAAGCGCTTGTGCAGATTTTGAACAAGCCGACATTCGAGGAGGGTTCGCGGATTTATATCACATCATCCGACAGACAGATCAGTCGCGCCGCGGCGTTCGACTGCACGCTTCTCGCCTGCGGCGCCGATATGGATCTTTCAAATGTGGAAATTGAAGTCGATCCGGAATCGGAGCTGCGGCTCGTTAAAAAAGGTGATCTGAAAAAACTGACGGTCCGCGGCGGATTGCGGCCGGGAACCGTAATCACCGTAAGGTAAAAATCAAGGGGGAAAGAAATGTTTACGGCTGGAGCGTTTCTGCTTTCCGCGGCGTTGGTTGTCAACGGCGGGTTCGAGGATGATATCAAGGGTTGGAATTTCGACAGGAAAAACTTCGAAGTCGTTTCCGGTGCCGGCATAAGCGGCTCAAGAGGCTTTGTATGGACAAACTCCAATCCGTCGAAACTGGTGATCGCAAGGCGAAAGCTGGAGCTTGAGCCGGGCAGAGCCTATCGTTTCGAATGCTGGGTGAAGAACGACGGGCTTGTCAACGCCAAGACGAAGCCTGGGGATAAGCCCACGGTCGTTTCGATCGAGCTGTACGACGACAAGGGAAAGTTCATTTGCATGACGGGGGCGAGGGCGGTTGTCGACAATCAGAAGAGCGAGGCGGGCTGGACCAGATACAGAGGCACGACGCCGATCACGCCGTCCAATCTCGGCGAGGCGCTGTTTCTCTTCTACGCCGCGAAGGGGACGACGGGAACGCAGGTGTTGGATTGTGTAGAAGTTACCGCTCTTAAGGAAGTTCCGATCGCGAGCGTTTTTTCGTCGGCCTACCGCGATACCGCGTATACGGGAAAGGTTTCGTTTGCCGCAAAGTGCGTTCTGAATCCCTGCCGATACTCTTTATCTTCGGTCAAAGCTTTTTTCAGGTTTGCGGGCGTGGACGGTGCGATGATGGTGCCGGTTGAAATAAACGGGAACGGTTATGTTCGCACGGAAGTGGACGTCTCCGATCTCGCGCGCGGAACCCACGGCGTGGAGATTGTCCTCAAGCGCGGCGACGGAAGCCTTATAGCGTCGCGCAAGATGGATTTCACGCGTGTTGACAGACGCCCTTCGCGCAAGGTTGATTTCGACAAGTACGGACGTGCAATAGTCGACGGCAGAGCGTTCTTCCCGATCGGCCTTTATTCTTCACGTTCGATGGTCGAAAGACTCGACATATATTGCCAGGGGCCGTTCAACTGCATTCTGCCGTACGGGCTGTCGCCAGATTACAGGGAGTTGGATCCGTATCACGCAAAAGGGATAAAGGTTATTGTCAGTGTTCATACCGATTATATCGATTATATCGCCCGGAAAGGCGCAAAGATCACGACGCGTGAAGATGAGCACGCTTTCGCCGAGCGCTATCTCAAGGCGATAAAGGATCACCCTGCGTTGCTGGCATGGTATATCGCCGACGAACTGCCGCCGGACAAGATCGAGAATCTGCGTGAGCGCAATCTGCTTTTCCGTGCCGGAGATCCCGACCATCCGACGCTTGCGGTGTTCGATCGCGTCGACAGCCCCGCCGATTTTATAGAGGGCTACGACATAGTGGCCATGGATCCGTATCCGATCGGCAACGCCGGCGGCAGGGCAAGCATTGCCAACGCGTCGATTTATCCGGAGGCCGCCCGGGCGGGCATGTGGGATTTCAGAATGCTTTGGCAGGTTCCGCAGACGTTCGACTGGACGTGGTACCGCCCGTGGGCCGCGAAAGATCACGGCGCACGGATGCCGACGTTTGAGGAGATGCGCAATATGAACTGGCAGGCGGTCGCTTCGGGAGCGAACGGTCTGATCGGCTGGTGGTTCGCGGGTATTGTCAAACATTTGGAAGGCAAGGGCAAGACGCAAGAGTTCAACAAGGTATGGGAGGATGTGAAAAAAGCGTATGCGGAAGTGGCGGAGAAGACGCCGCTTTTGCTGTCGGTGGAGCAGGCGCCTCGGGTATCAAAACTGCCGCCGGACATTTCGGCGCGTACATGGCGCAAAGACGGAATCTTGTGGCTGCTTGCGGTAAATCGCACCTATAAACCGGTTTCCGGCGTGATTGCGCTTTCGGACGGCAGTACGGTTGACGTGTCGCTTGAAGGTCTCGGAGTCGTCTTTACAAAGATTCAGGAACGCGGCAGTCAAAGAAAGGATTCCGCCGCGTCTATGTGATGGCGGTGGAATTCATCATGAGAGGCAATATGAAAAACATAACAGCGGTTCTCGTCGCCGCGTTTCTGGGCGCGGCATCGTTCGCCAAGGAAACGGTCGTCATCGTTCCGGCGCATCCGGACGATCTCGTGTCCTCAATCGGTTTCTGTCTTCTCGCCAGGGACAGATTCGATGTCCATGTGGTCGATTTCACGCACGGAGAGCGGGGGCTGGGGCAGAAAGCCTTTGAAGACGGCTCGTGCAGAAAAATCCGCATGGCCGAGGAAGAGGCGGTCTGCAAGGCGCTCGGAGCGAAGCTGCACTGGCTCGACGAGATCGACGGCGAAGCCTACGCCTGCCGCGAAACCTGCCGCAGGCTTGCCGACATAATCAGGGAGCTCAAGCCGAGGGCGGTTTTCGCGCACTGGCCGGTCGATATCCATACCGACCACGTGATGGCCGGTGCCGCGGCGCTGAGGGCGGTGTTTCTTTCCAGGCTCAAGCCGGAGGTGTATTTCTTCGATGAGGTCTATCAGGCGAAGTGTTTCGTTCCCGACCATTACCTTGATATCACCGACGTTTTCGAGCGCAAGTACGAGATTCTGCGCATGTACAGATGCCAGTATTTTGACGGCGGCATCGAGCGCCGGCAGAAGGCTTTCGACAAGGTCGGCGGGATGCGCACGGCGATGCTCAGCACCGGTTACGCCGAAAGTTTCAAGGCGCTGTATCCGCCGCTGCAGGGCGAGAAGAGCATTTTTGACGAACTGCCGCGTACGCCGCGCTCGGAGCGCAA
>JAFVZE010000085.1 GCA_017508315.1 Kiritimatiellia bacterium
GTTCTTGATGAACTTTAATCAGAATGAATCACAGATAAGGAGATGATAATGAAAAACAGGCAGATAATCAAATGGTCGCTTGTTGGAATTGCCGGACTGTTGGCGGCGATGGGGCTTATGTTCACATGGAAATGTCCCATTGACTGCATTTTCGGGGACGATAGCGGCGTCTTCTTTTTCAAGAAACAGCTTCTGTGGAATGTGATCGGCATTGCCGTCTGCGTCGGCGCGGCATTGGTTCCGTGGCGGAAGTGGCTTAAACTCGCGCCTTGGGGGATGCTTGCGTGGCTCGCTCTTACGGTCTGGGCGGTCGGTTTCTCTCCGGTACGGCACGGGACGCAGCGATGGGCTGATTTCGGGGTTGTGTGCGTCAATACTCATCTCGTGCTGGTTCTGGCGTGGGCGCTTTTCACGGCATGGTTGTGCTCGAAGAAGTGTATAAAGCCGTGGATGATTTTTGCCGCTATTGGCGGTTTGCTCATCTTTGCTGCGATTCATATTTTCGGCAACCCCAACCGACTGGCGCGCCTGGCAGTTTTTTTCGGCGGTCAAGATTGGAATGTGCATAAGTATGTGCAATATCAAATGAAGGCTGCATATGCGGCGGCCAACTGGTTCGGCGACGCCGATCGCAGCCTTCGCCATCTGCCGGTCGCGTATGCCAATGCCATGCCGAGCGCCGCAGCGCTTCTCTTCGGCAAGTGCTTTACGCTCGCGGTTGCGGCGCTCTATGCCGCGTTGGGCGGTATTTTCGCGCTGTTGTGGCTGGCATTCAAGGATCCTGCAAAACGGATGTTTGTTTTCTTCTGGGGCGGTGCGATGGTCGCAGCGGCGCTCTATTCGATCTGTCAAAGCGTGGGGGCGCTTCCCGTTCTTGGTCTCGCCCCGGCGCTTGCCGGATACGGCGGCGCTTTGTGCGTGATATTCTGGGCGGGCTTGGGTATTCTTCTTTCGCTTCTTTCGGATGCGCAGGAATACGAGAAGGTGCCTGGTAAAAAGATGATCGCCGTCTGCGGCGCAGGTTGCGCACTGATCATGTTCATTATTTTGGGAATGGCGGTTCAAGAAGCGTCGGGACTCAAATTCCATGCCCCGCTTGTCAAGACCGGACATCTGGGCGAGTTCGGACCGCAAGCCAAACGCGGAGAGATTTATGCCGCCGACGGTTCGGTGCTGGCAAGATCGGTGAAGCGTTATGACGTGCGCATAGATCCGAAGGTGGCGAGAGAAAATGGAATCGCATTCAATGAAGACTCGCTGACCAACATCTGTTCACGGCTTGAATTGACGCACGGGGAATTGCTTGATCTCTGCACCATTGACAGATCGCGTTTTGTTCTCGTTCGGTCCAACGTCGAAGAATCCGTCGCCAGGTGGTTTCTTTCAAAGCAAGGGCGCCGACTTTCCAAAGGCATCATCATCGAGCCGCTTCAGAAACGCGACTATCCGCTTGGAAGCAATGCTGTGCATGTTGTCGGATGTGTTCACCGTTGGCGTGAGGGAGCTGTGCAAGGGGCTTGCGGTATAGAATACACGTGCAATAAGTTTCTTGCGGGGAGGAGCGGCGAAATCGTCAGAGACGCGGGCCGCGCGGAGCAGATCGCCCGTGCGACGCCGTTGCACGGCGGAAGCGTGACGACAACGGTCGTGCCGCCGATGCAGAACATCCTTGCGGATGCGTTGATGAAGGCTGCTGCAGCCAATCGCGCCGAAACGGCGTGGGGAATTGTGCTGAACGCAACGAACGGCGCGATTGCGGCGATGGCGTCATGGCCGACGTATGACCCGATGAAATCCCGCGACATCAAGGACGGTGCGGATTATTTCAGAAACAATGCGGCGATGATGAACTTTGAGCCCGGCGGTCTTATGAAACCGCTTACGTACGCAATGGCCTTGGATAAAGGACTTGTAACGCCGGATACGGGAATTGATCACGGAAACGGCGTGTGGGAGTATAACGGCACGAAGCTGTATGATGTTCCCGGCGCGACGGGAGTTTTGTCGGTCGCCAAGTCGTTTGCGATGCGTACGGAGATCGGTGCCGGTAAGGTGGGCCTTATGATGTGGAAGGACAGGAATATCGAAAATATCCTGCGCTTGGGATTCGGACGCAAGGTGGGCGGCGGCACGGTTTACGGCGAAGAGACGGGGATCGTCTGGGCATCGAACCGATATGATTCCGTGACGCTGACCCGTCTCGGTCTCGGACGCGGACTGGCCGTGACGGCCCTTCAGATCGCAAACGCTTATGCCGCGCTTGCAAACGGCGGGAAAACGGTTGCCCCGCATCTTGTCGCGAAGAGCGTTTCTACGAACGGTGTCGTTTCGGCATATGAGTCGAAGGAGTCGGCTGTGCAGATTGTTTCAGACAGGACATCCAAAACAATCGCTTTGATGATGAAGGATGCAATGGCTGCCGCCGCCAAGGAGTTTTCTGCCGATTTCGGCGGCGCTGATGTCGCGGGAACGATTGCGGAAACGAGAATTCCCGTCAAGGGAGAGTATTCAAAGACCGATTATAACGTGTCCGCCGCCGGATTTTTCCCGGCGGATTGTCCGCAGTGGGTGGTGGTGATCGGTTTCGGCAGCCCGAAGACAGATCATTGCGCAGGTCGGGTCGCGCTGCCGGTATTTGCGGATATCGCTCGGAGAATGACATCAGATTTTGCCGGAAAAAAGGATTAATATTTCTATAATGGGCTATCCGTAGTCGACTTCGAAGAATTCTGCGAAGCCTGGCAACATGGGAGCGTTAGTCGTTGAGGCATCAAGTGTAAATATCCTTGCACAACACGCCATTGAGATTTAAAGGAGCCGTCTATCGGAAGCGATGTTATAAGCATCATTGGATCTTTACCGAAACCTTTGACGACTACAAGGTGCAGTTCTTGTCGGTTTTGAAAAATGGGTAAAAAATTCAAAAATGGGTAAACTCCAGTCGAGGCGGATTTGACAGGGGGGGGGTATATGGTAAGATTAGTGGAAAATGCTTGCATGTTCCGTGCAGGTTGCATGAAAGGTCGTAAAAATGAAGGTTGTCGGTATCCGTTGTGCGAGATTGTCGGTTGTTGCCTGTGTGACCGTTTTGTTCTGTTGCGGCGTTTTCGCCGGCATGGTTAAAGATCGTCCTCATTCAGTGAGAATCGATCCTGCCAGAGCGGTGATCGTTTCATCCGGTTCGGCGACCAAAAGCGCCGCCGAAGAGTTGAAACTCCATTTGAAGCTGATTACCGGGGTCGATGTTCCGATCGTCGCGGCGGCACCGGCGGGGGCTTATGCGTTCCGTTTCGAACCCGGGACGATCAACGGAAACGAGGAAGCCTGCGCATGGGAAGTGTCCGATGACGGGGCCGTGTTCCGCGGACACTCATATTTCGCGGTTCTCGATTTTCTTGAGGATTCGCTCGGCGTGCGCTGGCCGGAAGGCGATTTCATATCCTATGTCGAGAGTTCGCCAGTGGTCGTGCGGCAGACGAAAGGCTCCTGGACGCCGGATCTCAAGATACGCACCATACGTCCGGGCGGCGATGCGCTGACCGGCCTCTTCTGCCGCCGTATGCGCTCGGGCAGACATGACGCTCCGATCTACGGACACGCGTTTACGAAATACTGGTCGCGCTTCGCCGCCACCCGCCGCGACTATTTCGCGATGCGCAAGGACGGTCTGCGCGCTCCCAAGGGCGCGACCGACGAGGACCTGATGGAGAATCTCGCCGTGTACGCCGCCGGCAAAAGCGGCTCGATGATCGCCATGTGCTGCACTTCGACCGGGATCGTCGAGCAGATCATCGCCGACTGGATCGCCGCGGGCAAAGGCGAATACATCAATCTCTGCGAAAACGACGTTCCCGGTCAGGACTCCTGTCAATGCCCGGCGTGCAAGGCGCTCGACGTCGTTCCCGAGAAGGTGGATCCCAAGTGGGAGACGCACTATTCCGACCGCTACGTCTACTTCGGGAACCGGGTGCTGGAAGCGGCGCGCAAACATCGCGGCGACGTCAAGGTCTGCTATTACGCCTACAACGCCACGCAGGATGCGCCGCGCCGACAGCGTCCCGATCCGGCGAGCGTCATCGGAGCGGTTCCGACGATTTTCACCGACCGGTACATCGACAAGTACATCCGGTCGTGGAAAGACGCCGGCGCCGAACACTTTTTCTACCGTCCGAACCGTCACCATTACTACGTCTGCCCGTTTCTGCCGGTAGGCTCGGAGGAGCATTTTTACGGCATTTTCAAATATCTCGTGAAAGCCGGCACCATCGGCTTCGACTACGACGCGAGGCTTTGCCGTCAGGGCGGATTCGAATGGTTCGAGCGCTATGTGCTTCTGCACGCCATGCAGGATCCGTCCAAGCCTTTCTCCCACTGGGAAGATCATTATTTCGCGGCGTACGGCGCGGCGGCCGAGGATGCCAAGGCTTACTACCGTTATTGGCGCGAGGAAGTCTGGAACAAGCGTCTCGAACCGAACCTCGATACGATCACCGCCAAGGGCAAGTGGTTCAATTTCGGCCGCGGGCTCGTTCACAACCTCAAAGACTATTTCCGCGCCGATGACTTTGCCGCCGCGGAAAAGTTCATCGCCGCCGCCGAGGCGAAGACGCTCGGCGCTCCGCAAAAGGAACTCGTGCGCCGGCTCCGCGTCGCCCACGA
>JAFVZE010000086.1 GCA_017508315.1 Kiritimatiellia bacterium
AAAGGAGGACGCGTATTTAGAAAAAAAGTGGTCTAGACCATTGACTAACGGCTGTGGGTTGTGTGGTACAATGCCAGCGTTTTATGAACGGATACAAGTCAAAAGATCTTTTCGCCACGCTGCACAGCGAAATATGCAGTGGAAAATACGCCTCTTCCGGCGCATTTCCGAGCGAACGCGCACTTGTCCGCCGATTCCACGCCGCACGAGAGACGGTCCGTTCCGCGCTCCGCGAGCTGGAGAAACAGCACCTCATACGACGTAAGGTCGGTTGCGGCACCACTGTGATTGCGGGGAAGGATCACCGTCGCCGTTTCGCCGTCATCGTGCCGGATATCTTCTATCCGTTCTACAGCCGTATCGTGCGTGGGATTGAAACCGGGCTGGAACAGAAGTTCGGCGCGGGCGGCTATTCGTTGCTTGTCGCGGCGTTGGACAGGGAAGGAAGCGCGAGCGGACGCGTGATGGGGGCAAAGGATTTCGCTGAGGTATGCGTGAGAGAAAACGTGGCAGGTGTGTTCTTCCAACCGTTCCAGTTTCTTCGCAGCGGCGAAAAGGTCAATCGTGCCATACTTGACGTTCTGCGCAATGCCCGCATTCCCGTAATCCTTCTGGACAGTGATTTCCTCACGCCGCCGCAGCGAAGCGAATACGATCTTGTCGGTATAGACAATGTGCATGTCGGCTATCTGCTTGGCCGCCACGTTATCGAGCGCGGCGCGAAGCGTATCTGGTATTTCTCGAACCCCCTGCCCGCGCCGACATCCCTCAAAAGGGCGGACGGTGTTGCAATGGCGGTGACGGAAGCCGGTCTCAGGTGGCGGCGCGATAGCGTGTTCTTTGCCGATCCTGCCGATACCCGTGCGGCAAGACGTGTGTTCGCCGGATCAAACAGCCCCGATGCCATCGTGGCCGTGAACGATCATGTCGCATCCATCCTTCTTCGGACTCTTGAGTCCATTGGAAAGCGTGTGCCCAATGACGTGCTGCTTTGCGGCGTGAATGGGGACCCCGTTTCCATGGAACTCTCTCCGCATCTTACGACCGTGGTCCAGCCGTGCGCCCGCATAGGGGAGGGCGCCGTCGAGTTGCTGCTTCAACGTTTAAAAGATCCATCGTTGCCGGCGCGCGAGTTGCTGCTTGCGCCGCATCTCGAAGTCCGCGAATCGACGCTTGCGGGGAACGATTCGCGCCGCAGTGCAAGGAAGAAACAGGTTGTACGCCAAGGTAAGGGAAAAGAGCGATGACAAATAGATTCTCGGCAGTCGCATTTTCGGTTTTGATTCTGCTTTCCGCAGTATCTGCGACGGCATTTGAGCTTGATCTCGCCGGCGAATGGCGGCTTTCCGGCATGAACGGATCCGGCGCCGCAATCGAGTGTCCGATCGCCGTTCCCGGCGGTGTCCACCATGCGCTTTACAAGGCCGGATTGATTTCGGATCCCTATTTTGGCGCAAATGAGACGAATGTCCAGTGGGTCGCCCGCCGGGACTGGACGATTTTCCGTACATTCGAGGTCGATGAAACGTTTCTCCGTGCGCCGTCGGTGATTCTCCGCATGGAGGATGTCGATACGTTCGCCATCGTTCTTGTCAACGGCAAGGCCGTCGGTGAGACGTCCAACCGCTTCCGCCGCTGGGAGTTCGATGTGAAGCCCTATCTTAAGGCTGGCCGCAACACGATCGAAGGGCGTTTCCGCTCATCGTGGCATGTCGCCGATGTCCAGCCGCAGTATTACGAAAAGCATTTCCCCGCCTACACCAACGGCGTCGTCTATTCCATCAACTACATCCGTAAACCGCAATGCCACGGAGGATGGGACTGGGGGATTACGCAGATGATCACCGGGTTCTGCGGGCCGGTGAAACTCGTTGCGACCGACGATTTCCGCATCGACTACATTTATTCGGATCAGGCGTTCAGCGCGGATTATTCGAAATGCGAACTGTGCATCTATGCCGACATCACGGCGGCGGATGGCGCGAAATCTACGGTTACCAACCGCTTTGTCATCGACAAGCCGCGTCTTTGGTGGCCCAACGGAATGGGCGAACAGGCGTTTCATGAGGTAACGCTTGATGTGAAAGGGCGTAAAATCAAAAAACGCATCGGGCTTAGAAAAATCGAGATGGTCAACGAGACCGATGTCGATCCCGTTTCCGGTATGAAAGGCATGAGCTGCTTTTTCCGTGTGAACGGGCGGGCGTTTTTCGCGAAAGGCGCGAACTGGATTCCCTGCTCCGCTTTCGAGAACGAGCAGACTCCGGAGCGCTACCGCGATCTGCTCGAAAGCGCGGCGGCGGCCAACATGAACATGATCCGGCTCTGGGGCGGCGGGCAGTATGAAAAAGACTGCTTTTACGACATCTGTGATGAACTG
>JAFVZE010000004.1 GCA_017508315.1 Kiritimatiellia bacterium
ATTCAAAAACTCTGTATGTTGTCTGCAGCGCTGTCGACGTGTGCCGTCAACGCGGCCGTCTACGAACTTGCACACGACGAAGTGCTGAAGATCGATGACGGCAATGTTGCCGCTTATGCTGACGGCATCAAGTTCACTGGTGCGAATGCGGTTGTTGAGTTTGCGACGTCTTCCGCGCCGCGGATGGACTGGATAGGCGGCGAGAACGGCGGCGTCGTCCGCAAGACGAACGATGCCGAGTGGACGATGGACGTCAAGCGGGACAAGTTCAACGGCGATGTCGAAATCCGCGCCGGCGTAGTTGTCGCGGCGGTCGAGCAATGTCTCGGGACGTCGTGGACGTATGACAAAAAAGTGACTGTGTTCGAGGGGGCGACGTTGTCGATGAAGCGTGTCGAGGGGCTTTTCCGCGCCGCACGTAAACTGCATATCAGAGGTGACGGCGTGAACGGCAGGGGCGCCGTCGAATTCTCGGAAAAGGCTTTCGCGCTCATCGATCAGATCGGTTATCTCGTGCTTGATGCGGATGCGACGATTGTGAATTGCGAGCCTTCCACCGGATATCTTTATATGAACGCATTGACGCTCAACGGCCACCGTCTGACCAATAAAGGATTTAACATCTATGTGACAAACGGTTCGCTTTCGCCGGGAGAGTTTGTTCTCGGCGCGGATTCGACTTTGGTAATGACAAAGGCCGCTTCCGCCATAGACGAAGATCCAGAGGGCGCAATCGTCATGAACGGAAGCGAAAACAATAAAACCTCGCTCCAGTTCAAGGAATATTGCGAAATCCCCCGCATAGACCGGCCGGTTAAAATCGGCGGTTACGGTGCAATCGCGCCGCTTTACATGAAAAGCGGCGTATACACGGAGTACTCGACCAATTATCTCGCATTCACGCAGCCGGTTACATTCACGAACACGACAGGAATGTCGCAGTTGACGGTCTGTCCAGGATGGATTAAAGAAACAGGTGCGGATAAAGACCCGAACCTTTGCGTACAACTGTCCTTTCTCGGTCCGATAACCGGGCGCGGTTCGCTTAAAATGGATACGTACACTCTTGATCCTTGCGGACGGCTGTATCTCGGTTCGGATGCGAACACATTCTCCGGCGGTGCGTACTTCAATCATAAACACGGTGCCGAAACGCTGGCCGGTTATCCGGGCTCTCTCGGCGGCGATGGGACGTCGTATGCGAACGTGACGTGCAATTACGGTCGCATCGACTGCGAACTTGATGCGGATGGTACCCGCTGGGACTTCGCTTCCTTCAGGAAACTTGCCGAAGAGGCGGTTTTTCTCAACGGAGCATTCCCGCGGCTTTATTCGCTTTCGGCGACGCGGCTGCCCGAGTTGACGGTGAGCGGCGACTGGCCGTCGAAGCCGTGGGGCATAGCCGGTGATGTCGCGCTTAGAGTGCCAGATGCGGATATGTGGAGCGGTCTCGAGTGGAAAACAGGTTCTCTCCATCCGCGTGCCGATGAACCGTTTTCGCTTTCCGGACTTAAGCTTTACGGCAGCGACGCGGCGGAAACGGTCATGAACGGAAGAGCTGTGTGCACGGCGATCGTGCTTGACGGCGGGACTGTCGTGACGATTGGCGGCGAGGGACTTTATGTTGGCGGCAACGATTCGCTTCCCGGTGCGAACGCTGCGCGTCTTGTCGTCAAGGATGCCAAACTTGCAAGTTCGCTTGAAGAGCGCCTCACAAGCAGTTCATATTCTTCCGAGAGCGCTCTTTGCGTTGGACACAGTCTTTCTGGATATTCAGGTGCGCTGGAGATTTTTGATGGAGCGGTCGTCTCCAATAAAATTGTCGTCGGCGGTGGTGTCGCGAGCGGGTCGTCCGCCCACAACCAAGGCTACGGCTTCGGTGCGGTTTATCAGCACGCCGGCGACGTTCAGGCTCCGGGCGGTACAGGAGGCGCGCACCTGGATCAGGGCTTGGCCGTGAACGGCGGCTACGGCGGCTACGAGATGCGCGGCGGAACATTCGTTTCCGAAGGGAATTTTTCAATTGCCTGCTACGGGCTTGCGGTTTGGACGCAGACCGGCGGCGATTCGCGTTTTAAAACATACGGTACGAAAACGGAGTGTTATTTCGCAGGCGGAAACAGCGGTCAGTGCGTGGTTGCTCTGCGCGGCGGCAGAATGACGGTTGACGGCCGGTTGCAGTGCGCACAGGGCAATTCTTCGCGCGCGCAGCTCTCCATTGACGGTCCGACGGCCGAATGTATCGTCAACGGCAGCTACATTTCATTCAATCCCGGCAAACAGGGAGGCGCGCTTGGACCGTGTCTGCTGACGGTTTCGCGCGGCGGTACGCTTGCGGCGAAGCAGGTCGGGCAGAATCAGATCTGGAATGAGGCCAATCAGATTCATCACCTTCATGTCGGTTTTGACGGCGGCGTTTTCAGAACGCTCGATTCGGGAAAAGACATCTTCTATTCCGATCCGAAGATCCCCGGCACGAAGGCACCGGACGACATCATCGTTTACGGCGGCGGTATGACTGTCGATACGGCCGGCCGGACCGGCAACAAAATCAGCGTTCCCGTAACCGGAGCGACCGGAGGCGGCGTAAAGGCAGTATCGATGGCGACACCGCTGACCGGGGCCGGTCTTATAGCCTCGCCCCAGATCAAAATCATCGGCGACGGAACAGGAGCGGCGGCTGTCGCCGAGTACGATATTGAAACGGGTGCAGTCACCGGTATTGTCGTAACCGCGCCCGGTGTCGGCTATACTCAAGCGACGGCTCAAGTTTACGTATCACGCACAAGCATGATTGCCGAATATACTTGCGTTCTTGCGCCGAATGTGGCGACGGGTTCGTTCACGAAAAGAGGCGAAGGCGATCTGACGCTCAAGGCGACGAATACGTGGGGCGGCGCGACTTGTGTCGCCGGCGGACTGTTGATCGCGGGCTGTGAAAAGGCAATCCCCGACGGGACGGACGTTGTGCTGACTGGCGGCGGCACGCTTGATCTCGGCGGATATCCTGCAAAGATCGCATCCGTCACTTACGGTCCCGGCGGCGGTTCGCTCGTCAATGCGTCGGCTGCGTCGCTGCCGGCCGCGTCGCTGGCTCTGTCTTTCGAAGATATCATAGCCGGGAGGAAGATCGTGCTGCCCGATGGCGCCGATCTCACCGGTTGGACGCTGAAGGTGACCGGCGAGGCGTCGCTTCTCGCCGGGGAGGATGCCCGCGGATTTTACGCCGTGAGCGCGGTCGACGGCGGTGCCGTCAACGGGACTCCAGCCATCTCGTCGCCGACGCTGCCGACGGGATGGGTCTTCCGCGTCACCGGCCGCGGCGTGCGGATTTTCAAACAGAAGGGTACGACAGTAGTCGTTCGATAATGAAGAGACGAATTATGATAAGTATTTTATTGGCGGTTTGCGTGATGGAGACACGCATATCTGAAGCTACGGTCGAAAAGGAGACTCCTGCGACGAACGGCCTTGTTTTCGCTGCGGCGGAAATGCGAGGAAAAAAATGGAAAATGTTCGACCGCCGGATAGGGATGTTCGTTCATTGGGGGATCTATTCCGTCGCCGGACGCCACAGCCAGACCCAGTGGCGATACGGCATGGCGCGGGCGGATTATGAAAAATTCGCGGAGCGTTTCACGGCGGAGAAATTCAACGCCGATGAGTTTGTCGATGTCGCCAAATCGGCCGGCGCGGAGTATATCGTCTTCACCTCGAAACACCATGACGGATTCTGCATGTGGGACACGGCGACGACTTCCTACAAGGTCACGAACACGCCGGCCGGACGCGACGTGATCGCGGAACTTGCCGAGGCCTGCCGCAGACGCGGGATGAAGCTCGGGTTCTACTATTCCAATCCCGACTGGCACCACCCGAACGCGTACAACCCGAAAAGCACGCATCAGGCGCCTTTGCAGCCGGGTGACAGGCCGGACATGGACAGGTATGAGCGGTATGTCAAGGCGCAGGTCACGGAGCTGCTCACGAAGTACGGCGAAATAGTATGCTTTTTCTGGGATATCCCAACGCGCATAAGCCGACCGGAAATGGATGCGCTGGTGCGGAAACTTCAGCCCGGGATTATGATAAACGACCGTGGCTGGGAAAATAAGGAAATGTGCGATTATTCTACGCCTGAACGCGACTGGAAATGGGATTCACCCTCCGGAAAACATATCGAAGCCTGCGATTCGGTCGGAGAGGTGTCGTGGGGGTACCGGAGTAATGAGGATTACAGGACGCTTGGGTATTTGACTCGGCGCATGGATATGTTTCTCGCCGCAGGCGGTAATTTCCTGCTGAACGTAGGCCCTAAGGCGGACGGCACGATTCCGGAGGAGTCGCGCAAGCTGATGGCGGGCGTCGGCGACTGGCGCAAGCGCGTAGGAGATGCGTTCAAGAACGTGGAGATCGCCAAAGACGTTCTTTCAGAGTCGTCGCGGATGCTTGCCACGCGTCGCGGCAATTCCCTGTTCATACATTTCCCCGACGGGATGAACTCGACGGGCTTCTATCTCCATGAACTTGAGACTCTGCCGAAGCGCGCGATACTGCTCAATACCGGCGCTGCTCTCAAGGCGGAACTGGACGTCCATCCGCGCAAAGCGCTGGAATCGGATAAAAAAACGCTGCATATATGGGGAATTCCGGCAGATGCGGTTGCGAACGAATGTGCGCTCGTGCGGCTTGATTTTTAAGGGGCGGCGGTTATATGTTCTCTGTTCTTCTTGCGGCAGCCGTCATAATGCACCCCGGGCGGACTGAGGTCGTGATTGCGCCTGATGCGCCGAAGAGCGTTGTTTTTGCGGCGGAGGAGGCGACGAATTTTCTTTCGCGCATTCTCGCGAAACCGGTGCCGATCGCATCGTCGCCTTCGCCGGGCGCGATTTCGGTTGTTCTCGGCTCAAATATCTGGACGCGCGCCGCCGGTATCCGCACTGAGAAGCTGAAGCGTGACGCGTTTGTTTTGAAGACTGCTCCTGGACGGATCTGCATCGCCGGACGCGACGACCCTAAATGCGATCTTGTGCGGGAAGTCCGCGCCGGTTATGTTCACCGGATGATCAGCGAACATGCGACCGTCTTCGGTGTCTATGAACTTCTTGAACGCTATGCGGGGGTGCGCTTTTATTTCCCGGGCGAGATCGGTACGATCGTGCCGCAGAGGACGGAAATCGCCGTGCCGGATCTCGATGAGACGGTAACTCCGAAGATGTCGGTGCGCACGACCAATCTGACGTTTGACGGAGCCGGGATTTGGTATGAGAAGCCGTCCGATAAGACGCTGCGGCGGCAAGGTCAGGCGCTGGAATTTATGCGCACCCGTTTCGGTACGCTGGAAATTCCGTGCTGTCACGGACAGAACCACGCCCGGCTGCGCGAACGCTTCGCCGCGACGCATCCGGAATATTTCGCGCTTCTGAAAACGTGGGACCGCAAGGAGCTCTATCGCGATGTCGAAGAAAAGTCATTGAGCCATTTTACGGGACAGCTTTGCCATTCGTCAGCCGTATGGGATGAACTCTACGAAGACGCAAGGTCTTATCTCTCCGGAGAGCCCGCATCCGTTCGGAAAATACCGAGCCGCTGGAAGAAGGGGGGATATGACTGGGGCAGGAATATGCTGCACGGACGGTACGTCGATGTCATGTGTCAGGACGGCTTTCAGCCTTGTCAGTGTGAGAAGTGTCTTGCCGCGTACGATAAGAATGCGTTGAACGGCAATTATGCCACAGAGCTCGTCTGGCGGCAGACGGTGAGTCTTGCCAACCGTCTCAAGGACGCGGGGGTCGGCGGGCTTGTCACCCAGATGGCGTATCCTCCTTATGCGAACGTTCCGAAGAGCGTGGAGATTCCGGACAACGTGCGCGTCATGGTGGCGGAGACGGGGCCGTGGATGCAGGGGAACCCGGAAACGGCCACGCGTTCCCGCGAACGCATCGCGGCCTGGGCGGCGAAGTGCCGGCGTCCGGTGTGGCTGTGGACGTATCCGCGCAAAGGCGGGGCGCTTGCCGCGACCGACATTCCGCAGATGGCCCCGCGCGCCTTTCACGGATTCTTCTCATCGGTTGCGCCGTTCATCTTCGGCGCGTACGGCGAGAACGAGTCCGACCGGTGGATTTTCAACTATCTCAACACCTATGTGCTGATGAAGACGCTGTGGAATCCCGCGCTCGACATCGACGTTCTTTTGGATGAACACCATCGGCTGATGTTCGGGCCGGGCGCGGCCGAGATGAAGATGTATTACGAAGAGATGGAGAAAAAGTGGATAGGCTCAATGACATCCGAAACGTACGAGTCGACATTGGGCCCGCGGACACTCCCGCCGTCGCCGCACCGGGTGATGACGGAGGTTTATTCGTCGGATGTTCTCAACCGCTGGAAGTCGCTCGCGGACGCCGCCGAAGCGAAGTGTGCGCCCGGATCGGCAGAACGCCGCCGCGTCGGATTCATACGCTCGCATTTCCTTGCGCCGCTTCTCGAACGATCGCGCACATATGCCGAAGAGCGGTCGGTCGAACGTGAGCTCAAGCGCCGCGCCGAGCATCCCGAGGAAGTGAATCTGGTAGAGAACGGAGATCTCTCGCAGACAAACCGTTTCGGCAATTCGGCGAATTGGAGCGTGCATCCGCAGCCGCGCAATCTCTCTTCCGCGGAGTTCGTCTCTCCGCCGTATTCGCTTTATGTTTCAAACACCAATCGGCAGTACGCCGGCTGTCGGATCGGTTCTGGAAAACTGAAAGCGGGGCGCACTTACCGCTTTTCCTGGTTTTTAAAATTGAAGGACGTCGTCAAACGCGGCGGAGCGGCCAGCGGCGTTCATCTGGCGCTTATCTGCGGCGGGAACGAGGTGCGCGTGCCGGGCAACGGGGACGGGCTGGACGGCACGACCGGCTGGCTGCATTGGGCGGGAGTTTTCAAAATGCCGGAGAAGCCGACTCAGGCTTACCGCGACGGACTTCTCTGTCTGCGGCTTTTGGATGCGTCCGGAACCGTCTATCTTGATGATATGCTGGTAACGGAAATCGCGGATCGCGAGCGGTAGGAGTCGCTCGGAATCGCGGGGAATCGCGGGGACAGACCCCGAAAACTTCAGGATTTTCGTGATTTTCGGCGTTAGTCGGGCCGCGCGGCGGGTGCGGCGCGGCGACTTTCAATATATTCTGAATGAAAATGTGAGAGTAGGGGAATTATATGGAAAATTGCCGGGGACAAGTCGATGTTCAGGATGAGAAGAGGCACAGCAACGCCACTCCGGCGAGGATCGCGGCCAACGCCAACGCCTTTCGGCGCATGTCGGTCTCGTGAAAAACCGCCCCGCCGATGAAAAATGTCAGAATGATGCTTGAGCGGCGGATGAGGCTCAAAACTGAAATTCTGGCGTCGGGGGTCGCGATGGCGTTGAAGTAGCAGGCGTCGCTGACTACGAGCAGGATTCCCACGAGCGGTATGGACGCTCGCCATTCGAAAGCGCGGTGCGAGACTGCCGCGGCAACGGCGTAGATTATGCACATTCCCCCGAGGAACCACCAGAGTACGGTCACGGTGCCCAGACCCATGGATTGCAGAAGGTGTTTGTCGTAAAGAGCGCTGCAGCTTCCGAGGACGGTTCCGGTGAATGCGAGGATAACGGCCTTTGTCCCTCCGGAAGAGGAATCTTTGACCGAGGTGTGGGAAAAGAAAAAACATCCGGTCATGACCAGCGCCATGCCGATGGCCTGAAGAAAGCCGGGGATTTCGGAAAAGAGGATGACCGCTCCGATAAGCGTCCACAGTGGACCGGTGGCGCGGATGGGAGCCGCGCAGGTTATCGGCATGGTTTTCAACGCGAAATAGGTGGCGCTCCAGCTTGCCGCAACAATGACGCTCTTGACGGACAGCAGAGCAACGTCTTTCGCTCCGACCGCAAGCGGGGCTTGCGCGTTCCCGGTGGCGAACAGAAAGACGTTCAGCGCAAGCCAGCCGCTGAGAGTGGAGATGAAAAGCGTCGGGAAAACGGAATTTCCCCTGACGCTTGATTTTTTGCACAGATCATAGAGACTCAAGCCGACGCTTGAGGCAAGGATCCAGAAAAGATATGAAGCGGAAGATCCTGACATGGTTGCGGATAGTGTAGCATATTTTATTGTCCGCTTTTTAAGAGCGATTGTTTTGTGTATTTCGTGGCTTCTTTTCCAGGCGCAGCGCAAAATGTCAAATCTTCTGTCCGTAACCCAGTCTACACGCGCGTTGAAATTCGCCGGGGGATAGGGTATACTATGTACAATAGTTTTGTATGATTTAGAAAGGTAAAGTATGATCACTTATGATTTGAGCGGTAAGACCGCCGTCGTCACCGGCGCGAGCCGCGGTATCGGCAAGGCTATGGCCGAAGCGTTGGAGGCGGCCGGCGCGAAAGTGGTGCGCGTCTCCTCCAAGGATTGCGATATGTCCGATCGCAGGAGCGTTTACGATTTCATCGCCAAGGTCAAGGCCGAAAACCCGGTGATTGACATTCTCGTCAACAACGCCGGCACGATCCTGCGCGCTCCGGCCGCCGAACACAGCGATGAATATTGGGACAAGGTTCTCAACGTCAATCTCAATTCCCAGTTCATTCTCACGCGCGAAATCGGCAAAGATATGGTCGCTCGCGGCTATGGAAAGATCGTATTCACCGCTTCGCTTCTCACGTTCCAGGGCGGCATCACCGTTCCCGGCTATGCCGCGTCGAAGGGTGGTGTCGCGCAGCTCGCCAAGGCTTTCTCCAACGAATGGGCCTCGAAGGGCGTCAATGTCAACTGCATCGCCCCGGGCTACATCGCGACCGACAACACCGCCGCGCTCAGGGCAGACCCGGTGCGCTCGCGCCAGATTTTGGAGCGCATCCCCGCCGGACGCTGGGGGGAAGCTTCGGACATCGCCGGAGCGTGCGTCTTTCTCTGCTCGCCGGCGTCGGACTACATAAACGGCATCGTTCTGCCCGTGGACGGCGGCTGGCTCGCAAGGTGATCAGATTCAACCTAATTTCTCTAACAAGGAACAGCGATTGATTATGTTGATACCGCTTCTGTTTTCAGCTGTCGTGCATCTCGAGGCGCCTTTTGGGTCGTATGACATCATCGAGCCGGAATTCGGCGACAGGACTTTTTCGGTTGCCGAGTTCGGCGCCAAACCCAACGGCGAAAAATGCTCGGAGGCATTCGCCGCGGCGATGGCGGCGTGCGAGAAGGCCGGCGGCGGATCGGTAGTCGTGCCGCCGGGCAAGTGGCTGACGGGGGCGGTGCATTTCAGGAACAACTGCAAGCTGCATCTTTCCGAAGGCGCAGTTCTTGAATTTACCGACGACCCCGCCGATTATCCCGAGGTTCATACGACCTGGGAAGGTATTGAATGCTACAACCACTCTCCGCTTATTTTTGGATACGGAGTGACAAACGTCGCCATTACCGGCTCGGGCACGATTGCGCCAAGGATGGATTTTTGGCGCACGTGGTTCAAGCGTCCGCCGGAGCATATGAAGGCCACGGAGCATCTTTACTACTGGTGTTCGACCAACGCGCCGGTCGAATCCAGGCGGCTTCTGAAGCTTGATCGCGCAAATATGCGCCCGCACCTCATCCAGTTCAACCGCTGCGGGAATGTGCTTCTTGACGGATTTAAGATCCGCGAGTCGCCGTTTTGGATGATACACCTCTATCACAGCGAGAACTGCATTGTGCGCAATCTCGACACTTACGCGCGCGGACACAACAACGACGGCGTGGACGTGGATATGACGAAAAACGTTCTCGTCGAGAAATGCCGTTTCGACCAGGGGGACGACGGCGTCGTTCTGAAGGCCGGGCGCAATGCGGATGCGTGGCGGCTCGGGCGGTGCACGGAAAACGTGGTCGTGCGCGACTGCAATCTCGTAAACAGCCATTCTCTGCTCGGTATCGGATCTGAACTTTCGGGCGGAGTGCGCAACGTCTGGATGACGCGCTGCACGGTCGAGGATACCTTTTCGATGCTGCGGATAAAAACGGGGCGTCGGCGCGGCGGCTTTGTCGAGAACGTCTATATGGACAACTGCCGCGGCAAGCGGATGATCCGCGTTTTCAACATCTTTACCGAATACTGCGCCCAGTGGGGCAAGTTCCCGGATTTCGAACTTAGGCGCACGCGCATACGCAATATCAACATTTCCGACTGCGAAGCCGACGTGGCGGCGTTTGCGGTTAAACTCAATGGAGACGAAAAACTCCCGCCGAGCGGAATTAGAATCCGCAATGTAAAGGTCGGCCGCGCGATTCATTCGCTGAGCGACATCACCAACTGCTATGATGTCGACATTTCCGGACTTACGCTTGCGCCGGAGGGGGCGGTTTCCTTCACGTCGGCCGAGTTTGTCGCCGAAGGCGATTCCGCGACGGAATTTTCCGCGAGCGGATCCTGGCGGAAGCTCATCAGGCAGGTAAAGCCGGGCGACCGGGTGGTGCTCCGCTTTCCGCCAAGCCCCAAGCGCGACAGCTTCGCGAGGCAGGTCTACGAAGTAGGCGGGGTCGTGAAGGCGGACAATGAATAGATTTGCAACGCTCGTCGTCCTTTGCGCTTCGGCGGCATTCACCGTCCTCGGCTCCGGCATGGGCGGTGTGACGGTGTCGCCGGGCGGCTGGTATCACCTGTCGGCGCGGTTCTTTGCGACGAATGCCGCGCAGAATCTGTCCGTCACTCTGCGCTATACGGATGCCGACGGGAAGCCGTGCGGGGAAGAGCGCGCACTTTCCACCGGCGGCAAAAGCGCGGAGAAACCGTTCCGTCTTCACAAGGTTGTGAGGGTTCCTTCCAAGGCTGTGCGATGCGAGATCGTGACGAAAGGCGGGGATGGGCGTGTGCGCGACGTGAAGTTTGACGCTTCCATGGCCGACTGCCGCGACGAGACGGATGAAACGCAGTTGCTGAACGGGAGTTTCGAAGAGTCCGATCTCGCCCCCGATTTTATCGATTGCTGGCACATTGTGCGCGGAAGCGCAAAACGGACGGCGGGCGACGCGCATCACGGTTCGTATGCGATGCGGTTGTCATCCGGCGCAGAACTTGCATACGCGGCGCCGAACGCCGCTGCCGTCGCGGTGCGCGAAGGCGAAGCGCTAAATGGATATCTGGCGGTGCGCGGCGGCATGGTTGCCGTGGATTTCGCGTTCCGCGACAAGAACGGACGCGATTGCGGCGCGAAGCGTATTCGGTTCGAAGGCTCGGGTGCATGGCGCGGACACAAGTTCCGCATTGTGCCGCCGAAGGGGGCGGCCGCGGCATCGCTCATGATCGCGGCGGAAGTCGGCGCGGATATCGATTCGGCGTATCTTGGACGCGCATCGTATGAGACGGCAAGAAAGTCGGCGGTTTCGCCGATAATCGCAGAGGTGCCGCGAGTGCCGCTTACATTGCCTAAATCGGAGGTAAAGCCGTTTCAGGGAGTCCCCACCTGGTTTATCGACGGAAAGCCCGTCGTGAACAGCCTCTACACTTGCCGCCCGCGTCTGAATGCCAACGAAAGAAGTCTCGCCTATCACCGGGAGATCATAAAAAAAGGGAATTTCCCCGTCTATGTGGTGGGTGCCACAATGACGTGCGACGAAGCCGCACCTTCAAGCTTAAGAGGACCGCACAATCCGGATGAGTTCTTCAGGATCGTTGATTTCCAGACCCGCTTCATCCTTGACACAAAACCGGATGCGCGTATCTTCATATGGTTCCAGCAGTATCCCTCGCGCACTTTTGCCGACGCATATCCTGACGAACTCGCACGTGTGGAGGATGCCGATCAGGGCTTCAAGTACGATACACCCGGCTATTCGTACGGGTCGGAAATTTGGAGCCGATACTGCGAAAAAAGCGTGAAGGAGTTCCTTGCGCGTATACTTTCCCAGCCGTACGCCTCGCAGATCGTCGGGTTCATGCCCGGATTCGGAATCTTTGCTGAGAACAACTTCGGACACCTGGACGGCACACGCTATCTTTCGCCGCACGACTTCAGCCCGGCGATGGCCAACTTCTTCAGAAAGTGGCTTCTGAAGGAGTACAAAGGGGATGTTCTGGCGTTTGCGGCCGCATGGGGACGGGAGGGCTTTTCATTCGCCCATGCTGAGGCGCCTACGATGCTGCAGAGAGTTCCGCGACTCGGCGGCGGATTTCTCGATCCGCTCACTCAGCGCAACGTCATCGACTACGCCCGCTGCGAATCGTTTGCGATCCTGCACAGAGTGGACCGCCAGTGCCGCGCAGCCAAGGAATTCACGGACGGACGTATCTTCACCTGCAGTCAGATAGGCTACCTTTCCGGGCGTTACCACCACCGTGAGATGATGCCGATTCTGAAGAGTCCGTGGTTGGATTCGTTCGGTCCCGCGCCCGGCTATATGAACCGGGGGGCAGGAGACGACATTGTCGTAAACGCGCCGGTGGCATCGCTCATGCACCACAACAAGATATTCCTGTTCCAATCCGATGTCCGCAGCCACCTCTTTACGCCGAAACGGCACCGGTTCGGCGAGACGGCCACCTCGGAGGAGTCTCTCGCCGTCTATCGCCGCGAATTGGGCAAATATATGACGACGGGGATTGTTCCGTACCAGTGGACGTTCCAGCGCTGGTGGGAAGATCCGAAGATTATGGAGGATGTTCCCAAATACGACAAGTGGATGCGCATGAGCGCCGATTTCCATCGACAGTCCGCATCTCAGGTGGCAGTCGTCCTCGATCCGTTGAGCCTTTCCGCCGGAATCGAATACAACTACAGCCGTTCTCCTATAACGGCCGCGCAGCATGTGTCGTTCAACCGCAATCTGGAGTGGCATCGCCTCGGTGCGCCGTATGATCTGTGGCTGCTGGACGATTTGATGGAATCCAAGGAACTTGACCGGTACAAGGTTGTGGTTTTTCCGGCGCAGGTGGCGCTTACCGCCGGACAGAGGCGGGCGATACGCGAGAAGCTGGAGCGGAACGGCCGCATACTGGTGTGGATGTATGCGCCGGGGGTGTTCCGGGCGGACGGCACGAAGCTTGACGTTTCCGAGGGGAATACCGATATCTGCGGTTTCAAGCTGAAGAAAGAAACCGCGCCGCACACTCTGGTAATGACGCCCGACAAGGCGGCGTTCAAGTCCGCCTTCGGGACGGACGCGGTTGAAGACCTGCTCGGATGGTCGACGACACCTCTGTACGGGGGCTTCTCATACAAAATCGATTATAAAAATCCCAAACCGATCCCGCCTCAGGTTTTTGAAGCGCGATTTCTGGTGAAGGACGAGCCGGACGCGGCGATTCTTGCGCGTTACAAGGAAGGCGGAGCGCCTGCCGCCGCCGTGAAGAAGTTTCCGCATCATACGTCTGTGTTCTGGGGTGCGGGTATACTGAACGTGTCGGCGTTCAGGGCGATCGCCGCGGCGGCGGGTGTTCATCTCTACACCGACCGTCCGGCGGTGGTGTACGCAAACGGAAACTTCGGCGTGGTGCATATGAAGGATTCAGGTCCGGTCCGCGTGAAGCTGCCCCGCAAGGCGAAGCGCATCGTGGATCTTTCGGACGAGAGCACAATCGCGCAAGACACGGATGCCTTCACGGTCGATCCGGGGGCGAAAGGCACGTGCCTGTTCCAGATACGGTAACCCGTCACTACGTGCAACATCATTCATATTGACTTACTTGTTCTACTTGTTATATAATACGCGGCGATATGCGGAAGAGGGAATACAAGAAGCCAAAATTCTCAGTAGACCGGTCTCAGCGCGGAAATTTGACACGGCAGATCGTCGTCGGTCTTCGCACGGCCATCAAGACCGGTTACTATCTCCCCGGTGACATTTTGCCGCCGGTGCGCGATCTTGCCGAAATTCTTGGAGTAAGCATGGGAATCGCCGTTCAGGCGGTGAATAGAATTCGAGAAGAAGGGCTGATAAGTCCGCGTCCCGCAATCGGCAGCGTGGTGTGCGCGCCGGAGCATCCGCACTGGAAAGGCCAGGTGCTGATTGTCGTGCCGCCGGACGGCGGCAATACCGCCGACAATTCGATATCGGCGGTTCTGCGCAATAATCTTATTTCAAATGGATATCTTGCGCTTACGGTTCCGGTCTTGATGAGGGACAACGGAAAATTCGACTTTTCCCTGCTGGACATTATGTTGCATCAGCAGACGGATTTGATTGTGCAGTTGCATGATAAAGATGAGATTGCAAAATGGTTGTCGGCGCGCGACCTGCCGTTTGTCCGCTGTACGACAAATTTCGGCAAGCTTCCAAACTCGTGCGTTGGTGCGGTTCGTATCCGCAAGGAAGCCGCCATTTCGGATTTTGTGGAGCACTGCATAGAGAAAAACGTCAAACATGTTACGGTTGTCAGCGCGTGGAAGCAAAGAGTTACCGTAGGCGCCTTGAGAGCGGCAGGGATTGAAGTCGATGACTGGCATATTGAAATTCCCCGAGGCGCTGCCGGTGCGCAGGCTTCAAAGGCGGCATTGGATTTTATTTCGGAGCGTATGCCGGAAATCAGGAAACGGCATATAAGGTCGATGTTCTTTACTGACGATTATTTGACGTCCGGTGCACTTGTGGCGCTTCTTGGAGCGGGCATACGCATCCCCGACGAGCTGAATATAGTCACATTGGTGAACAAGGCGAACGGAAGCGGATTGACGTTTAATGTTCCGTTTACCCGGTTGGAGGCTGATCCGATCGATTGGGGACGCATTGTGTCGGAATCGGTGTTAGGTTACCTGAAGAATGGCGCTTTTGCGCCGAATGTGATTATCGGGCCTAAGTACGTGAGAGGAGAAACTTTCTAATTTTCCCGAAATTCAAAAGGAGTAAATCATGAAACAAAAAAACGAACTCAAAAGCATAAAAGAACGCAACCTTACTACAGGTTGGTTGTTGTGCGCAGCGGTGGTGTTTTCTGGTTTGCTGCCGGTTTCGGCTTCACCGTACGAAATTGAGGGTACGGTTCTGAAAATTACGGTTCCGGAAGGCGTGACGAATGAAGTTGAAGTATCAGAGTTGGTATGCGCAAATGATAACACGGTGACGGAAATCAGAAAACTCGGTCGCGGCGGATTCCTGATGAATGACAAAACCGCGATTCCGAATTATACCGGCGACATTTACGTTGACCAGGGCACTTGGATTGTGGCTTGCACCAATGCACTCGGGAAACTTGATGTAAACAATAAAGGTGAAAACACCGGCAAGGTTTATGTTGCCGACGGTGCATCGATTGATCTGGCTTCGAATGACAGATATCTCAACAACAAGGGTAAGAAGATTACAATCAAAGGAAATGGAGTAACCGGCAACGGAGCTTTGACGATATCAGTAAATCAGGCGAACTACTACAACCAAACACTTGGAAATAATCTTGTTCTTACAGGTGATTCTTCCATTTGGGTGCCGAATAACTTCAATCTTTACTTGCTGGACAGCAATATTGATCTGGCCGGATATAAACTTGCCGTTAAGGGTGATGGAGGCTCTTCGGGTAATATAGTTGTTGGAAATGAGGCTACAGTTAAGTCCGGCACGTTGGAATTCGTGAATAAAAGCGGTATAGTCCTTCAAGGAACAACAACATTTGACGATGGAACTTGTTTGATTTTTAGGGATGAATCCAAAATGACGGTTAAGACGTCAGGTCGAAATGACGCTCCTGTAATTTGGGATTCTGCCGGAACTGTAAATTCTTCGGAGGTCGTGAAAGGTGATATTACCAATACCTGGCATGGCCCGGTACGGCTTGATAAAACCATGAGAGTTGCGATTTCAAAGTCTGGAACTTTAAATCTTGCCGGACCGGTTTCTGGCGCAGGTGGACTTAACATGTATTGGAATACATCCTCAAAGCCTGAAGTTCCGACTAATGCCGTTACTCTTGCCAATGCGATGAGCACTTTCAAGGGCGGTGTAAGCGTGCGGGATATTATCGTCAATGTAAAGGAGGATGGGGCTGTTCCCGCCGAAGGCGGTGTGTTCGCGCTTACCAACAGCATTGCAAACTTTGATACTCCTAAGAATTATGCGCTGCCGGATGGAGTAATTCATGTTGACGGTGATGTTGAGAGAAGTGTCTCCGGTGGCCTGGGGAAATGGAAAACCATCGTTAAAACCGGTACGGGAACGGTAAATTATGATTCATCAATCGGTGCTGAAATGCTTGAGCTTCGTGAAGGAGTGCTGAAAGTTTCACAGCAGACGGTATTTGCCGGTCTTATCGAGGGCGTTGAATATTTCACCGATATGATAGATGAACAAGGTAACGTAGTAAAGCCGGGTGTGAACATTAGTAGCAGTAACGCTGCAAATGACGAAATTGTGTACACAAACGAGGTTGTGATGTCGCCTTACCTCATGAATGCGGAAATGAAAAGTTATTGGACAACTCACAGACCGGTTTGGGATACGGAAAAAACAATTAAGGCGCATTGCACTACGTATAGCGGGTACATATGGAATAGAAGCAGTGAAAATGTTAATTGGACATTTGCATGCAATGTCGCAAACCTTGTGGTCTTTCATTTTGATGGTCAAAAGATGTTTTCCCATACTGGCGGTAGTGATAAAGAAATCGCAAAAGTGACAATTAATGTAGCTCCTGGAGCTCATAGTTTTCGAATCGGAAATCATAGTAAATATTACACAAAAAACGGTGTCCCGGAAGATAAAACTGAAGGTGGCATGAGCGGTAAAAATACCCCATGGAAAGGAATGGGGTTCCGTTGGGATCCGCTTGGACGTGATACGACCGATCCGGCGAATTTTGTGATACTTGAGGATCCTGGCGACGGGTCGCTTTTCACGTGGGCAATTCCAGGTGAGGATGTTTTCTATCCGGGAACGGAGGATCTGATTGAACCGGCAAAATTCGATCTTGTTAAGTTCACCGGCGGCACGCTTCATCTTAACGGGATTACCAACACCGTCTCCGAGGTTGAAGGTTTGCCGAATATGGCCGGAACGGGCAAGCTGATCATCGAAAACAAGTGGACTATCGATGCGGCGGATATCGCCGATAAAGCGAAGGCAGACGGATTGTCTTTGGCGTTCGGCGAAGATGTTGAACTTGTAATCAACAAAAACCGTGCAGTCAAGTCGTCGAACGGAACGTATGAATGGACGGTATTCGAATCCGAAGACGACATAAGCGGTTCAATCTCCGTTAAGGATTCGGAGATGGCAAAAAGCTGGAGAATAGAGATTTCCGGCAAGACGGTTAAGCTCAAATACTATCCGGCCGGCACGGTGATAATCGTGCGCTGAAAAAGACTGAAGGGGGTAGTTGGTGAAGATAGCGAACTCGGCATCGCCGTTAATTGTTCTTTTTGCGGTTTGTTCATCAACAGTTCGTGCGGACTGGGGTGCGCTTACGCGCGCCCCCGAGCCGTACAGATTTACCGAGGCGCGTTGGATATGGGCGGAGCCGAAGGCCGATCCGCCCACCAATGCGTATTTCCGCATCGCGTTTGATGTGACGAAAAGCGTCAAACGCGCATGGCTTCGGTCCGTCATGGAGCACAGCCGCGGGTTCTGGGTGAACGGCCTGAGAGCCGATTTTAAGCCGCTTAAGGAAAATAAGAATCTTGGCGGGACAATCCGTGCCGTCGGCGCTGAAATCGGCGGCATGCTTGTCAAGGGGCGTAATGTAGTGGCGTTTGAACGCTTCCGTCTGCCGGCAAAATTCTCGTTCGGGGCGATTGTGCTTGGAGGAGTGGAGTATACGGACGGAACTACATATTACTTTCATTCGTCGGCAAAAGAAACAAAAGCCTCGGGAGTGTTGAGCGAAGGTTGGAAAGAGCCGGGGTTTGATGATTCGCCGTGGTCTCCGGCCTGTGAGTATGGCGGAGCGGATCTGGTTCCGTGGGCGCGTCACGGCGATATCGTTAAAGAGATGTCTTCGCCTGAAGAGTATGCCAAGTACCGCGACTTTATGGAACACGGCGGCGGCGCTTTTCCGGCGGCGAAATTGGCCTCAGAGCCTGAATCTCCCAATGCGAAGATCGTCTATCGCGGGCTTCTGCCGGGAATCGAGACGAACGGCAAGACATTCCCTCCGTACACGATGATGGAGTGTGAAATGGTGCCGGATGCGGCGAGCGAGTCGATTATCCGCAAGTGCGCGGCGATGGGACTCCATCTTTACGGAGTTCAGCGCTTCAATCGGCTTAAATATCAGCGTCCGGACGGCACATGGAATTTCGATTCTTTCGGTCCGGGACTCTGCCGCATCCTGCAGCTTGACCCGGAGGCGCGTTTTGTGATCAGTTACCAGAACGCAAACCAGCGCCTTGCCAAGGGCTGGGCGAAGAAATATCCGGATGAGCTCGTCGGATATGCGCGGAAAACAAAGTTGAAGCATGAGTATGCCGGCAATGCGGTTGCGCCGTCTTTGGCGTCGGAAGTGTATCGGAAGGAGGAGCGCGCTTTCTGGAAAGCGTTCGGCGAATACGCCCGCAATCAGCCTTGGCGGCGCCGTCTTATTATGGTGCACTGCGCAGTTGGCGGAAGCGGAGACGGAATGCCGTGCGGCTGCCACTGTATGCCCGATACCGGCAAGCGTATGACCGAAAAGTTCAGAGTCGCGCTCAAGGCGAAATACAAAACGGACGATGCTCTCAGAAAGGCGTGGGCGGATGAAACCGTTACGCTTGAAACGGCGACGGTGCCGGATGAAAAGCAAAGGCACGGCAGCGGCAGGTTCATGAAAGACCCTGCGGATCCTCGTGATGTTCGTGTTTCCGATTACTATGAATGC
>JAFVZE010000087.1 GCA_017508315.1 Kiritimatiellia bacterium
CGCTCCATCCACAATTGCACGGAGGCTCCGCAGGATCTCAAGGCGCCGGCCAATACGCTTCTTACCTACAACGCTTCGACGCGCAGGCTCTACATCCATATCCTGAAGTATCCCATGGGCTGGCTAATGCTGCCGTTCCGCTCGAAGATCGACCGGGCGCGTTTCCTGCACGACGGCTCGGAGGTGAAAGTGCGCGGCGTGCCCACGCTGCAGGCGGAATACGGCGAGGATGCCGTCAACGACGGCGCGATCATCCTCCCCATCGAAAAGCCGCCGGTGGAGATTCCTGTCGTCGAAGTTTTCATGAAGGAGGGCGTATGACTGGATCGGCGCTGACGCTCGTTCTTTCCTCCATTCTCGTCTTCAACCAGGATGACGGGCAGTTTTTGAGCGAGGTGAGGACTCCGCAGGAGCTTTGCGGCTATCTCGACACCGTTCTGCGCGGAAAGGTTACGCACTTTTTCATGTGCCCGAACGCCCAGCGCTGCAACATTCCTTCCGACGTGTTTGAGCCGTGCTGGCTCGCGCTCGAGGAAAAGCCCGAGCGCATCGCCAGGCGCGGCAAGCCGTGGGCGCTCAAGACGATGTTCGATCGGGGTATTGATCCTTATGCGGTTTGGATTTCGCACTGCCGGAAAAAAGGAGTGTCGCCTTGGATTACGATGCGCATGAACGACGTGCATTCGGTCGATAATCCGGACTACGGCGGGTTGAGCCGCTTCTGGAAGGAGAATCCTCAGTTCCGGCGTAATCCATCCGCCCCGCTCAAGAATTGGGGAGAGCACGCATTCGACTATTCGCACCGGGAAGTGCGCGACTTTCATCTCGCGTTCGTCAGGACGTGTCTCGAACGTTATGATATCGACGGTTTTGAAGCCGACTGGATGCGCTTTCCGCTGCATTTCAGGAAAGGGCGCGAGGCGGAGGATGCCCGTTGTCTGACCGAATTCATGCGCGAGGTGCGCAGGCTTGCCGATGCCGCTGCCGTGCGTCTGGGTCATCCGGTCTTGATTTCGGCGCGCGTTCCGACCGATCCCGACGGTGCGCTCGGTATCGGGTGCGACACGCTCACGTGGGCGAAAGAAAGGCTTGTGGACTGGATAGTGCCTTGCAATTTCCTTGCGACCGCCGATATGCTTCTGCCGTATGCGGAGTGGAAAAAACGCATCCATGCGGTCAATCCGGACGTGACGATAGTCCCCGGTCTTGATTATGCTGCCGTCAAGGAGGGCGGACGCGGCATCATGCAGCCGTTGACCGCCGCCGAATACCGCGGATTCGCCGATTCAGTGTATTCGGAAGGGGCGAAGGGGATTTATCTTTTCAACCTCTTTGTGCCGCCAAAGGCGACGAGCGCATGGAACGCGGTTTTGAGCGAGGGGCTTTCTCCCGAGGCGGTGGGCGCCGGCGAGCGCAGCTATTTTACGAGTTACCACGAAAATTCTCTTCCCGGAGAGCGCGGATTTCAGGCGCCGGTTTCGCTGAACGTGCGAAGAGAGCTGAAATTCCGCACCTGCGCACCGCTCGCCGAGGGGATGTCGCTCGTGCTGCATCTTGCTTTCGACGCGGCCGTTGCGGATGCGTTTGCGCGGTCGGTGCGCCTTAACGGCATTGTTCCGGTATTGCATTCCGAGGAGCCCAAGACCGCATGGCTGCCGGAAAAGTCGAAGAGCGTTTTTTCGCTCAGGCTGGAATTCCCGGCGGAAGCGTTCAAGCGCGGCATGAATATCGTCAGTGTGCCTGCCGCTCAGGGCATTACGCTCCGGGCCGGGGAACTCGAACTTAAGAAAAGGAGGTAATGGCCATGAAAAATCTGCTTGCAGCATGTCTCGCGGTTCCCGCGTTTGCCTTGTCCGCAGCCGTTCCGCAGCCTTACGCGGCATGGAATATGGACGATATCGGTGACGGGCGCAAGGTCTCCGATATCACCGGCAACGGCCGTGACATGACGCTTGGCGATGGCGTAACTCTGTATGAAGACGCCGATTTCGGCAAGGTTCTGAGATGGGAGGGAACTCGCGGCTCCTGGGGGACATTCCAGAATATAGCTCTTGAGGACCGTACGCTTAGCGTGTGGTTCTGTCGCGACGCGACCGATGCCGATCTGGATACGGGAACGAACAACAAAATCCCCTACATAATCAATAACTGGTCGGAAATGCTGATCAATTTCAGCAAAGGGACACCAGGGTTCAATCTGACGCTTGCAGGGGCAAATTTCTAC
>JAFVZE010000088.1 GCA_017508315.1 Kiritimatiellia bacterium
CTGAAGCCTGTCGGTCCGGTCAAGTCGGTCGGCGGACGCAAGGAGGCGGTTTTTACCGGCGACGGACGCAGAGTCCATGTCGTCTGGGACGATGCGGCGACGGCGGGAAGAGCGAAGATGAACCTTTCGGCTCTTCGGCCGGGCATGAAGGTCTACGACGCGATGGGCAACGATCTCGCCGAAAAAGGGTTGATGGACGTCATCCTCGGCCCGGTTCCGGTTTTCGTGGTCAAGGAGCGTTGATACGCATTTGATATTGTGGTATCATTTGACCGACGGCATAAGATAGAGTTAAGGAGAATCGAAGATGGTAGACAGAAGATCTTTCATGCGGGGAGCGGTCGCTCTCGGCGCGGCGGGAACGTTGCCGGCCGGCGGTAAAGCCGCCGACAAGGGCGCGCTTAAGATGAAACTCGGCGTTTTGAGCGACATTCACATCACTCCGCGCAACAACACCGCCCGCTGGGAACAGGCTTTGCGCGCGTTCGACAAGTGGGGCGCCGACGGTGTCCTCGTCTGCGGCGACCTTGCCGACTACGGCACCGCTCCGGAGCTGAAGCTCGTCGCCGACACCTGGTTCAAGGTGTTTCCGGGCAACCGGCGCAGCGACGGCAGGCCTGTCGCCAATCTGCTCCACTACGGCGACCACGACTGCAGCGGCTACACCTACCGCCACTGCAAGCCCTGCGTGGAGGACTATCCCGATGAAGCGGCGATGAAAAAACTCATCATCCCCCTGAACGACCGCAAGGCGATCTGGGAGAACTGCTTCCGCGAGGAATGGGCGCCGATCGTGCGCAAGACCGTCAAGGGCTACGATTTCATTCTGTCGCACTTTTCCAAGGGAGAGCCGGGCAACGGCGCGGGCAACAACGTTCCCGGGCTCGAGGAGTTCATGGCGAAGCAGAGGCTCGATCCGAAGAAGCCGTTTTTCTACTCGCAGCACCGCGTTCTGCGCAACACCGCCGGAGGCCCTTATATGTGGGGCCAGGACGACGGTAAGGTACGTAAACTTTTTGCCGAAAAATATCCGAACTGCGTCGCCTTTTGCGGACATGAACACCTTACCGGCGCGGAGGAGGCCGCCATCTGGCAGGGGGAATTCACCTGCGTGGCGGTGCCCTCGCTCAGCTACTGCGTCACGCTCGGCGGCCGTGAGAACGGTTATTCGCTCGCCGACAAGCCTTATGTCGATCCCAAGTACATGATGCCCGCCATCGGCAACGGCAGCCAGGGGATGTTCGTTTCGATTTATGAAAACGCGATCGACATCCGCCGCTGGAGTTTTTCCGCCGATGCCGCCACCGGTCCGGACTGGAGCGTTCCGCTGCCGGTTCCCGGAAAGAAATATTCCCACAAGCGCCGCGCCGCCGAAGATCCGGCGCCCGAGTTCGCGCCCGGGGCTAAATTGCACCTTTCGGTCGGCAAGGGCAAGTCCCGCGCCGGCGAGGTGCGCGACTTCGTCACCGTGAGATTCCCTGCCGCCAAGGCCACCGCGACGACGCCGCGAGCCAACGACTATGAGGTGCAACTCGAAAACCGCCGTGATGCGGTCGTCAGGGTGCTTTCGACGCGCCGGGTGTATTCGCCGGGGTATTCCTTCGGATACGAGAAGGACGACAAGCCCGTCACCTGCAACTTTCCGCTTGAGGACGTGCCGGTCAAGGACTGGATACGCTTCGTGGCGCGTCCGGTGAACAGCTTCCAGCGCAAGGGCGGAATGATCGCCAGCGAGTGGTTCAGGTTTGACGGCAAGACGA
The DNA here is from genome assembly GCA_017508315.1 of Kiritimatiellia bacterium. GTDB lineage: Bacteria > Verrucomicrobiota > Kiritimatiellia > RFP12 > UBA1067 > UBA1067. The sequence continues at coordinate 1,761 of JAFVZE010000088.1, forward strand.
TTCCGAAGAATCTGGCATAAGCGGAGATGCCGGAACGATGAATTTTGCAAACCCTTGGTTCCTGCTCCTTGCTCTGCCGCTTGCCTTCGCGGCGTGGCGGCTTCTTCGCAGGGGACGGAAGGCCGGCATTCGCTTCTCGGCGGTCGGCAGACTGCCGGTCGACGCCGCCGGGTGGCGCGCGAAAGTTGCCGCGGCCTCGCCGCTAATACTGCTTGCCGGTCTGTCGCTGCTGGTCGTCGCCGCGGCGCGACCGCGCTCGCCGCTTGCGCGGGAATCGAAGTCGGTGGACGCGATAGCCATCGCCATGACGGTCGACGTCTCCGGTTCGATGGACGCGCTCGATCTGACGCCGCCGGGAGAGCGCTTTTCGCGCGAGACCACGCGCTTGGCGGTCGTCAAGAAGCTTTTCGCCGAATTCGTCTCCAAACGTCCCGACGATCTCATCGGACTTGTGACGTTCGGCGGATACGCCGCCACGCGCTCGCCGCTCACCGCCGACCACGAAGCGCTTCTGAACGTCCTCAAGGGCGTTCAGATTCCGTCGATCGCGCTTGACGCCGAGGGGAACGCGATATCGCGCGACGAGCAGATGACGGCGATCGGCGACGGGCTCGCGACGGCGCTCGCCCGGCTCAAGGACGCCAAGCCCAAGTCGAAGATCGTCATTCTCCTTTCCGACGGCGTGAGCAACACCGGCGCGGTCGAACCGGACGAAGCGGCGGCGGCGGCCGAAAAAATGGGAGTCAAGGTATACGCCATCGGCGTGGGCACCAGGGCGCGGCGCACGCCGATCATCGGCCGCGACTTCTTCGGCCGCGAAACGGTGCAGTACGCCGACATGACCTTCGACGAGGGGCAGCTAAGGTCCATCGCGAAGAGAACCGGCGGCACCTACTTTCCCGTAAACGACCGCAAGTCGCTGCAGGCGGCGCTCGACGAGATCGACAAACTCGAGACGACGGAACTCGAGGCGATGGCCTACGACCGCTGGGAGGAACACTTTGTCGCGTTTCTGCTCGTCGGGGCGCTTCTGGTGTTCGCGGCGGTGTCGCTGTCGATGGCGGCGACAAGACGCATGGCGTGACCGGCATGGAAAGATTGCAGAATATTCTATCGCATGCCGGCATAGCC
>JAFVZE010000005.1 GCA_017508315.1 Kiritimatiellia bacterium
GGCGTTGTAATTCACGGTTCCTGCCCCTTTGACGCGAACCGCCGTATCCGCGGACGGCACCGAGCCTAAATGCCACGCGTCTGGATCGGCAAGATCGGAGGACAGCGCCGCGTCGAACGTATACGGATACGCCGAGCGGATGATGAGCGCGTCACCTTCGATTCGCCCCTCCGCCTGAATCCCCGCCGCCTTGAGCTGGGCATCAACTCCTTCCTTGGCATGAGCGAGAATAGCGGGATTCTCCGAAAGCAGCACTTTGGCAGCGAGTTTAAGCAAAGCGTCGCCGACGGAAAAAACCGTATTCGCAAAGCTGTCGCATTCATCGATACGCACCTGTTCGGCATTGACACGGACAGAAGAACCCGTCCCGAACGAAATTTCCGCAACCGTCACCGCTTCAGTAAAAATCACCCGCCCGGACTCAACCGCAAGCGAAGCGGGAATGGCATCAGTAAAAACCACCCGACCGCAGTCAACCGCGAGCGAAGCGGGAACGGCATCGCCCATTTTCAGGTCGCCGGCACCGGTCTTGGTCAATGATACGCCCGTTCCGATTGACATTCCGGAAATATCGAACACGCCGCCATCCTTGACGTCAAAAACAACATTGGCGCCGTCGGCGATTTCCGGCAGCCTTTCCGGCATATTGATCATCGAAACGGAATTTTCGACTTCCACCCTGCCGCCGGAAATCGTCAGTCCGAGATATTTGATTCCGGCATATTCTGAATTCCGTCCTACATCTCCGCCCAGTTTCAAGACCCCGTTCTGGTGAAAATAAGGAACCCCTTCAAGAATACTATGCGAACTGATCCATCCCAACGAATCTAATTTAATTCCGTTCGGAGCTTCTATCGTACCGTTGTTGTAAATCGGCACATCAGCCGTAATATTCGGCCAGCAGGCGAGCTTCTTAGGATCGAGGTATAAAACGCCGCCCTCGTCAATCGTCATCGCCATCCCGAAAAACCGGAACAACTCGCCCATGATTTCAATGCGTCCGCCGCTGTGGATATTCTGAACCGCCCTCGGATAGACGCTATGGGCGTCCGTGTACAAAGTTCCTTCAAAACGGTATGTTGCCCCGTTCCACACATCAATATTGAGTTTTGCCGAATGATGTTCAGTTACGACCAGAGTGCCGTTCGTCAGATGAAGCGTGGAAACTATCGCGTAATTTTTGTCATCTGCCGCGCACGTAAAGTCTATCGCGCGGCGCTTTACGGTAAAGGTGCCGCCGGAAAGATCCATTTTCGCGTCGTCATCATGGGCAAAGGCGTCTTCGGCGCCTGGAACGAGATTATCCGCATTGCCGTTCCCTACAGCTCCCACGTCCCAGTTGGCGGGATTGTCGAATTTCCCCCAATCGGCACCTTTCCACCAGAACACTTTTCCTTCCGCGAACGCAGTCGACGTGAAAGCGGCGGCAGCGACCGCAAGAACTCTTCCAAACGTCTTTATTCTATTCATAATCCAGCCTCCGTTTGTCAGCGGACGATAATCGGCATTCCTCGATAATACTCAATCCATTCGTACGCGCCGATCGAAACCTTGCCGTCCGTCAAACGCGCATTGCCGGCATAATCTACCGCCGTATGCATCCAATCTTCAACCAAGCCGGCGCCGTTGAGAA
>JAFVZE010000089.1 GCA_017508315.1 Kiritimatiellia bacterium
ATGCGAAACCACCTGATCGAATCCGTTGAGATTGAATGCCCAAGACGATTGATTGTGCCATGTTTCGTACGGGCGAAGAACACAGGACGCCCCCAGACAGTTTGCGCGCTCGAAAACAATGTTGCGCACCGTATCCGGAGATATGCCGTACGGAGCGACAACGCTCTCGCAGGCGATTTTCAAATTGCTGAAATACACGATCGCTTGCCGGAAAGCCTCTCCGAGCACGGCGTCAACCCCGTTGCCGAGACGGACAACTCCCGCTCCCTCACGGCGCAGACGAGCGTGACTATTGACTTCAAAAGTTCCGTTTATGAATTCCACATTATGCTTGAAATAGAAATTGTTCTCGCCATCCGTTCGTGCGGCGAACGGAGCCGCCTGGACGAGATGACGTTCTTCGGACTCTGAGCCGAAATAAAACGATGAAGTTCCCGTCGTCGACATCACAATAGGCGCATAATTGGTGAAAACCGAACTCTCACCGACAAACCGGAGCATCCCGTTGGTGACATTCCCGCTGAACGTCGCCGCGCCGGAAGCGCCGCCGCCGAGCCCGGTCTCGGAAGCGACGACAACCGGCGTTCCTTTGAATGCGAAATGGCCGGGAGCGACGAGCCCGGAATTGTCGCCGGAAAGCGTGACCTCGCCGGAGTCGACTGCGGATAAAACGCCCGATCCGCTAACCTTTGCGCTCAATGTGAGACTGTCGGAGGCTGTGTACGACAGCGTCGAGCCCTCTGCGAGAACGATCTCCGAAGCCGCAGCCAACCTGGCAGCGCCGGCGGAATCGGCCACCGTAACCTCGCCTTCCACGCTGATTACGCCGTCGACGGTATCAGGAAGAGCTCCGGCGGCGCAGCTGAACACCGCCGAAGCGAATGCCAACGCGCAGATTCCATTTGTCATCTTCATGGATTTTATCTCCTTTAACGGTAAAATCTGACCGTCCAGCCGCCCTTGCCGAGAAATGCGGTGCAAAGCCCGATCTCTCTGGTCTGCCGGTCGGTCATCGCTCCGACATACCACACACTTTATACTCTTTACTATCCACATTCGAACGACTAAATTATACTAAAACCGTTAAATGCTGTAAATATCATTCTATTCGCACCCGGGATCGGTTACTCGAATGTGCAATTGTTGCACGGTGATACCGGTGTTGGATTTTTCTGTTGATGCTTAAGCCGTGCCTTGTCAATGTGACGTCTTCGGTTCGGGCAACGGTATCACTGTACAACAGTTGCGCATTCAAGCAACCGATTACCTTTTTCCGCGTAGCGGGATTCACTTTCCCGCGCCGCATTTGCGGACCGAGATCGTGCGGTTGGAGCGCGAGTCCCCTCTCCGCCGCCAATCGCGCACGAGCGCGAAGAGATCCGCCGCGCAGCAGCCCGAAGAACGGCGCGGGACTTCGCGTTCGATGCGCACTTCAAGCCGCCCGTCCCTGATCTCGGCCGTGACCTTGCCGCGCAGCCAGACCCGGGCGGGATTCTCCGGGTCGGCGAATTCAAACTCCTCCGGCAGATGTTCGATCTCGGTATATCCCTCCGGGAAGCGGACGAGAACCGAATCCGTCAACGGCGATTCTGCGCCGACCGCGAAAGGCGTCCGCCGCACGACGCCCGTCATCGACGGCAGTGAATTTGCGAACGGCGGCAGCTGCAGGGTTATGACGTCGCCCGAAACCGTCGCGTAATCCGGAACGTGGCAGGAGAATCTGCGCTTCGCCGGATACGACTCGACATCGCACTCAAGTTCGCTCGTGGCGCTCGCCGCCTGCGCGACCGCCCCCAGAATCTCCTGATAACGGCGCAAGCGCTCTTCCGGCAGAATCTCGCTGTAGGTTTTGCGGAAGGCTCCGACACCGGCGCCACCGATCTCGTTTTCGACGGTGAAATCAACCGCTCCGTCTTCATGGACGACAACGTCCGCGTGTTCGCGCGCATACGATTCAAGTTTCGCCTCCGGAACTTCGACGATGCCGAAGGTTCCTTCAATCGGATCAAAAAAGTCTCCGCGGGCATATGCGCTCGTCCCCGGTTCGGCATACTCGTTTTCCGTCCCGATGAACCAGGTCGTCTCCCTGCCGCCGAAACCGAGGAACCCGCCATCGGAAAAGCGCACCCGGCACAGCGCGGCCGAGAACGCGCGGACGTTCGGCTTCTCGACGATGTCGCGGCGGCGCAGCCGCTCGGGATCGCCGCCGTTCATCCGGGCGAGAACGACATCGGCGTCGAAACCGGCAAGACGCAGCAGCGCGCACATCGTGCGGATGTAGTCGAGACGGGTGGCATAGCGTTCCTTCAGCACCGTCGCGGGATCGGTGAGCTGGTTTTCAAGCGGCAGTTCGTACAGCGAGGGACCGGCGATCTTCACGTGCCTGGCCATCCAGTCGCGCACGGCTCTCACCTTGCCGGCGGCGGTATCCTTTTCCGCAAGCTCTTCAAGCGCCTCGCCCGCGGCCTCCCCGTCTATGTCCGCGGCGAAATCCGAGGCGGCGAATCTCGCGGCCGTCCGCTTCCAGTCGTTCGACGAAATTACGGTCTGATCGCGCCAGAGCGCCGCCGCCGGCTGGTTCGGCTCGCGCGCGAGACGCGGCGGATCGACAAGCTCGCGTCTCCAGCCGTTGACCCGGACGATCTTCCTGTCGAGCGGTTCACGGGTGTCGAAAAGATACGAAGCGTAGAACGACTCCGGCGCATTGCGCACCCTGACGACGCTCGTCACCGAGATCACGCTGCCGATCTCCACCGACGGGAGATTGACCACCAGAATCTTGCTCGCCGGGTAGCGCGGCGCCGCCCCCGTCCATGCGGCATCCATCACGTTCATTTCTCTAGGCGTCACTGCGCTCACCCTGCCGTCGGCGTTCGAGACGACGGCGGAAACGATCTCCACCTCCTTCCACAGCGGATTGTAGGCGAATTTAAGTTCCGAAGACTCCTTCTTTCCGGCGTAGGTGAGAATCTTCTTGACCGTCACGTTGGTCGTGACCCATTCGCGCTCGGACAGGATCGTCGTCTCGCTCGAGGAAAGAAGATACCGCGCGTCGGCATCCGACAGCCGGTTTTTGGCGAACGCCGGGCGTCGGCGCTCGGCGGCCTCGACATCTTTCAATTTTTCGCGCAGGTCGGCGTATTTTTCCGGGCTGAACTCCACCGCCGCAAGCGACAGCCGCCGCCCGGCGCGCAGAACGCCGTTGGAGAATCCGTATGAACTGCGGTACTCGTAGCCGCCGTCCGCCCTCACCGCCTCCGGCAGCGACAGCGGTCTGCCGAGCGCATCGCCGACGTCGAGCCTGACGCTCTCGCGGACTTCCGCGGTGGTGTCGAGAACGAGCGGATACCTGCGTTCGACGAGCGAGGTTCCGCCCTCCAGTATCCAATTGGCGACCCCCAGTCTCTTCGACACCATCGGCACGGTCAGTTCGTCGCGGGTGGCGCCCTCGAGCACCGCCTCCGGAATGCGCGAGACGAGCTTGGCCGTAAGCGGCTTTTCGGTGTCGCGCATGTCATCGGGCTTTATCTCGCAGCTCACGAGCTCCGCTCCGGCCGCAACCCCTTTGAGGATGCGTTCGAACGTCTTTATCCGCTCTTCCCGGGTGCGCTTGGCGAGCGCCCCGCGATAGGCGGTGTCGTTGATGCCCTTGAAAAGGATTTTGTTTTCGAGCACCAACACGCCGTCTTTGGAAAGCCGCCCGGAAGATTCGACGTCGACCCCGTTGTCCGACGGTTTCGGCACTGGAGAAGTTCTGAGCGTGTCGCCCTCCGCCCGGCAGACGAGATAGCTCTTGCCGCTCAGATACGAAGGAAAGATATCCCTGGTGTTTTCGTTGGTGGAATCCATGAGAACGTACGAGCCGTCCTTCTCCTCGACCGCGACGACGGCATGGTTGAAAAACGGCTGCGGCACCTCGGCGTCCATCTTCGCCCCGACGTTGATGAGAACCGGATACGCCTTGAAGCCCGCCATGCGCAGCATCGCCACCAGAAGTCCGGCCTTGTCGCGGCAGACGCCGTAGCGGTTGTTGAAAGTTATATCGACATCGTGCGGCGCATATCCGGGCGACGTATCTTCAAGCGTAAGCCCCATGTAGCGTATCTCCTGGGAGACGAAGCGGAAAATCGCGCGCATATCCCGCCCGATCTCCGCGACCTTGTTGGTCATCGCCGCGTTGGTGCGCTCCAGATGCGGCAGAGAAAGTTCCCAGTACCATTTCGAAAGCTCCCGCCAGCTGTCCACCGTCGAAAGCCGAACGTGCTGGACCTGCGTCCAGACCGGCGGCATGTCCGGCTCGGGGAACATCTGCGCGGAATTGGTCGCGACGTAAGTATGGAGCATGGAGCCGTCGGCAAGACGCTCGACGCTCGACGTCACGTTGCCGAGCGGATTGCGCACCGCGCTCGCGCGGATCGGGCGCGAAGCGGGCGCTTTGACCTTGTAGGTGGACTTCAGGATCGGATGCGTCCATTCCATGACGCAAACGTCGCTCCAGTGGTCGCGCACGCGGCTCTTGAGCGTCCTGCGCCGCGTCTTGACGTGAACGACCTCGCCGACGGCCAGTCCGGGGACGGTGCAGACGATTCTGCGGTCGAGAGGATCGTAGATGTTCTCCGACATCGAGGAATTGTCGGTCGTCTCGGACATGGTTCCGGAAACGTCGATCGCCCGCTCGACTCCGTTCGTGCCGATCGCCCCGACATAGACGATCTCCGCCTCGCCGTAACGTTTGGAATAGTTGAGCGTGACGGTCGACTCGCTCCGCCGTCCCTTCTCGGTGAGAATTTTCGTCCACCCCTCGGATTCGGTTTCGCTCGTGCCGTCGGCGTTGTAGGAGACGGACTCAACCTCCTCCACGCACACCACGTCGGCGTCGGGGAACCTTTCCCTCGTGACGGAACCGTAATCCGCCGCCGAGACCGCCAGCGGCGACATCATGAAAGCAATGATTTTTTTCATACGGCAAATCTCACTTCACTATGATTCCGATGCCGGTTCGGCGGCGCACCTGAAGAAGTTTCACGCCGTCGGCGCCGGTGGAGACGCGGACCTTCCAGCGATCGGAAGAGAGTTTCGGCAACGCCCGCGAGACGGCGGACGCTTCAGCGAGCGTGATCCAGCCTTTCCCCGCACTCTCGGACAACGCGCCGCAATCGAACCTGATGTCCGTGAAATCGGCATTTCCGGAGATGTTCAGCACCGGCATCTCCCCCGCGTCCGGACTCGCCTTCAAAACGCCGCTGCCGCTCAAAGACGCGAAATTCTGCCTCTTTGAATAAGAAAGCCTGCCGCCGTCAAGCGTCACGCCGCCGGCGATGGAGTTTTCCGCCGTCAGCCTGAGCGATCCCGCTCCGGTCACCTTGAGCGAACCCGAACCGGAAATCTCGGAGGCGAACGTGCAGTCGTAACCCGCGGCAGTGTCGGGATCCTGCGTATCGATCGTCAGCACACACCCCTTTGGAAGCGCCAAGGGCCCTGCGGCGTATTCCCAGCCGTTCTCTGAGCAGAGCGTCGGCTCTCCTTCGACTTCGATCGGCATGACGAAAGTCTCGGCGCTGAAACGCACCTTTTCACCGAGCCGGATCGTATAGTCGGCTGTCGCTTTCGAGCCGGTGTCCCTGAACCTGACGCGCCCCCTGCCGACAAGATAATGCCCCTTCGTTCCGCCGAGCGGAGCGCGCACGTCAAAAAGCCCGTCAACGCGCTGGGCGACGGTGTCGCCGTATTCGCCATAACCGAAAAGTGTTCCGTCAACCGTAAATTCACCGCCCTCCATAATCTCAAATCCGCCCTGAGGCCCGGACAGAAGCAAGGTTTGGTTGCTCGCGCGGAGTTCGGCTCCGCGATAGACTTTGACGCTCGTCGGCCGCGGGCCGCCGGAAGGCTTCATCATCACGTTCCACGCCTTCGTCTCGCCGAGAATGCGCACATCGCCGCGCGCCTCGAACCGGGCGTATCCGTCGACGCCGCCGACAAGGGCGATATAACCGTTGCCGGCGCTGTTGACCGCGATAACCGAATGATTGCCGCCGGTCCACGAGCGGCTTATGTCGTTGCTGATGACGACCGGAAACGCGCTTGAGGAATAGACGGCGCAGCCGACCTGCTTATCGTAAAGTCGGGACTCGAAAGCGAGCGGGCCTCCCCCCAGAACAAAAGGTCCCGCCATATCGAGGAAGCGGATCGAATAAAGCTGCGCACCGTCCTCGGCGACGGTAACGCCGGTATTTGAAACGCCGTCGAAAACCGCGGTCGTGTTCGTTCCCGACGGCACCGTTCCCGACGACCAGTTGGCGGCGTTCCCGAAACTTCCGTCCGCATCTCCCGTCCAGCGGTTGCCGGCGAAACCGGCCGTGCAATGAGAGACCCCCTTTCTGCAGAACGCTAACGAACCGTTTATGAATCTGGCGTCCCAGATGTCCGCAAGACTCTCATTCGCGTAAAAAACCTGCGGGCGGACGGCTCCGGCAAACTGATCCACCGCCAGAGGTCCGCAGATGAATCCCGGCAGAACCGGGCCGTCGAAGTTGCCGACCGAAGCTTCAATGCGGGCGTTCTCGCCGAACGAGATTTCCTCCGCCTCGTAAAAAGCGATATTCCTGGCGGTCAATCCGAGCGTTGCGCCGCGGCCGAGAGACAGAGAATCCGTCTTGAGCGTCTGATTGTACTGAAGCTCGAACCTGCAGGTCGAGTTTTCCCCCGCCGAAAGTTCCGAAAGCCGCGCTCCGATGTCCGTCCACGTCGAGAAAACGCCGACACCGCCGCCGATCGTGCGAAGGTATGCGCCGTGCGAAAACATCGGGCGGCGCAAATGTATCTGCCGGGCGGTGACGCCGTCGGCGCGGTCCGCGGTATCAACCGTCGCGCCCTTTTCGATATGCAGAACCGTCTTAAGTCCCGCCACGTACCAGTCCGAGTTGGTCGCGGCGAAAACCACCTCTCTCGGAAAATAAATGTGGAGATTCGTTCCCGTCGTGCTTCCGATTCCGGTATCCACATTGTACGGTCGCGATATGTTCGCGCCGAGAACGAGCGAGTCGACATCCATCACCGCGCGGTCGATCGGATCGTCCTCTCCGGGCGAAAGGTTCATTCCTTTGCCGAACGTCAAACGGCCGCCGCCGGTGAAACTGAAATTTTCCGAAGCGACGAATCTTCCGTCGCCGCGCACCTCGCCGCCGTTGAGCGGAAGATCGGGATTTTCGGAGTTCCCAAGCCCCTGCAGAACCGCGTTGCTCCCGAGCGTCAGCGTTCCGCCGTCGGGAATCACGCCGCGGTTCCCGATCGGGTAATCTTTGTTCGTTTTAAGAACCAATTCGCCTCCCGTGACTTTCACATCGGCATATTTCGAGAATACCGTTCCCCCGTTCACCGGAGCCGCCAAACCGCCGCTCATCCTGAAAATGCCGTTGCCGACGACGAGCGATGTTTTAAAGACTCCGCCGATGATATCGAAATACGCTATGTTCCGTCCGACGTCCGAACTGGTCCAATGGTCCTTCATCTCGATCTTCCCGCCGCCTCCGGGAAGTTCGAGAATCTCTCCGCCGTCAAGAACAAGCCTGCCGCCGGCCATGATCATATAATGGTATTTCGGCCGGTAGACGCTCCCTTCGCCGACGACCATCTCGGCATCCTCGTAAACGTACTGAACTCCGCTTATGACCGAGACGTCCGCGCCCGAGAGTTTCAGGCTTCTGTTCGCATACACAAGGAGATACGAGGTGGTGCCCTCTCCGCCCTCCTCGCCGATGACAAGAGACCCCTCGCCGGCGAGAACGACGGCTTCTTTTTTCCCCGCCGTTCCCTGCATCAGTTCCAGATGCTTGACGGCAAAATCGCCGTCGACATCCACCCGCACCGACATCTCCGGCCAGAAGCGGACGGTATCATCCGCGCCGGGGCAGGTTTGACCTTCCGCGGAAACGGTGTCATTGCGCCAGTTCTTCGCGTCGCTCCATCTGCCGTCCTGCGCTATCCACCGGTAAACGTCGGCAAAAGCGCATGCCGTCGCGCCCAAAGCGGCGAAAACTGCAATCACGAGCGTCTTCATGTCGTTACTCCCCGTTACTTCC
>JAFVZE010000006.1 GCA_017508315.1 Kiritimatiellia bacterium
CCGCCGGCGGTCGATCCGGAACATCCGCCGATGAAGAAAAGGGTGAAAACGACAATCTGAGCCGCCGGACACCACACGGCGTAATCGGCCGTCATGAAGCCCGTCGTCGAAACTATCGAAGCGACCTGAAACGCGCTGTCGCGCACCGTCTCCGAGCAGGAGTCCGAGCCCGGAAGCTGCACCAGAGCGACGAGCGCGATCGAAGCGGCGACAATGCCGCAGAACGCGCGGAACTCGCTGTCGCGCCAAATATCACCCACCCGCCCCGTGAAAAAACGGTAGTACAGAGCGAAGTTGACGGCGGCCGCGAGCATGAAGATCGTGCACACCCATTCGACGGCAGGATTGCCGAAAGCTCCGACCGAAGCGTTGCGCGTCGAAAAACCGCCCGTGCCCAGGGTCGAGAACGCATGGCAGAGCGAATCGAAAAGCGAAAGCCCGAAAAAGTGCAGAAGCGCCGTCTGCGCCGCGGTGAACCCCATGTAGATGAACCACAGGACTTTCGCGGTGTTCGTTATGCGTGCGGTAAGCTTGCCCTTCTCGGGACCCGTCGTCTCTGCCTGGATGAGCTTCATCCCTCCGATTCCGAGAAGAGGCACGAGCGCGACGACGAGCGCGATGACGCCCATGCCGCCGAGCCAATGCATTTCACAGCGCCACAGATTAATGCTCCTCGGCAGAGATTCCACGTCGGACATCACCGTCGCGCCAGTGGTCGTGAAACCGCTTATGCTCTCGAAAAGGCAGTTTGCAAATCCCTTGATAGCTCCGCTGAACCAGATAGGCAGAGCACCGAAAAAGCCGAGAAGAATCCAGCTTCCGCCGACGGCGACGAACGCCGCGCGAATGCTCAGCGGCGCGGCTTTAATGTGGCGATAGACAACCGTTATCGCCACGGCGGCGGCGATACTCGCCGCCATCGGCACAGCGAACGACCATGCCGCACGAGTCTCGCCGTACCGGACGGCCGCGGCAAGCGGCAGCAGAAGCGAGACTCCCGCCAGCGCGAGAACGTATGAAAAAATCCTGAGAAGCGGCAGCACCATCTGTCTCAAGCCTCCCCGGTAAACAGCTGAACCTCATCACCCGCGCCGGCCTTTACGACCAGCACGATGCGTGCGCCCGGAGCGATGACCGTCGAGCCGTTGGGCATCGAATACTTGCCGCCCTCCTTCTCCTGGACGAGCAGCGCCAGAAACTCGCCGTCGTTCACCAGTTCCGAAAGCGCCTTGCCTGCGGCGCGGCTTGAGGGCGAAACTTCGCATTCGACGATTTCGAAGAATCTGTTGCATACCGCATGGATCGCCTTTACGTTGTCGCCCCTCAAATGGCTGACGATGCAGTCCACGACGGTGTCGCGCATGGGAACGGCGACGTCGACGCCGAGCTTTCGCGCAACATCGTCAAATTCGCTCGATGCGGTAAGAGCGATGGTTTTTTTGACGCCGCGCGATTTGAGGTACGCGGCCATCACGAGATTACTCTCATAATTGCCGGAGGCCGCGACCATCAGATCGACGGCGTCGAGCGACTCTTCACGCACGAGATCGGCGTCGGTCATGTCGCCGCAGAGAACCCTAACGTCATTGAAGCGCTCGGCGGCTTCCCGGCACAGATGGGGGTCTCTGTCCACAATAGTGATTTCGCGCGACTTCTCGCGCGGAGAACCGCCGAAAATACGCGAAAATACGGAAGCGCGGCGCGAGGATACGTGATGATCTACGACGAGAGTGCCGACGCGGTCGGCTCCGAAAACCGTGACGGTTCTCAGTATCTCTTCCGCCGAGCGTCCCATAAAAAGCATAAGCGAGGGAATATCTTCCAGGGAAACAAGAACGCCGACACGGTCACCCGCCTCCGGCATCGTATTGCCGTTGGGAAGAACAGCCGTCTTATCCGACTCGACGTACGCGACGAGATAATGCCATCCGGGCTTTTTGGAAAGTCTGCAGATCGGCACACCGTCAAAGGGGCCGCCGGCGACGACGGGAAGTGAAACGATGCCGTATCCGCCGCCCAGCTCAATGACGTTGCCGACAGCCCCGAGAGACATCGCGCGCGTAATCGCCGCCGCCGCCTCGACGTCGGGATTGAGCATGTGATCGACACCGAAAAGAGGCCTGCGCTCGCCGCTTGCCGTAGCGTCGGCGTGACGACTGGCCGTGGCCTTCGTCCTTAAGTAATACGCGTAATTCCTCACGCGGGCGATCTTCAGGACGTCGGGATAATCGGCGTCGACGAGCGAACAGACGATCATATTCATCTCGTCATCGTCCGTAAGCGTCACAAGAGCGTCGGCCGTGGCGATACCCGCTTCCGAAAGAGTCTCGGGGCTGTTTCCGTCCGACTCGACCACCGTGCAGTCGAGCGCGTTCCGGGCATGCTGCACCTTCTCTGGATCGCGATCCACAAGAACGACATGCACCCCTTCCGCCACAAGCGTGCGCGCAAGCTGCAGACCGGTGAATCCGGCCCCGACAACGATAACTTTTTTACTCATATTATCCGAATATTATAAAATATTCAGAGCGCCTTTTCAACAATCCAGCCGTCTCCCATCCATCTGACATTGATGCAACGCACGTAACCGTCGAACTTTCCGACCTTGGGCGGCAGGTAGATGAAGACGACCGCGTCGAATACGCCCGTCTCATCCGGTTCGCTCTGCGGAGCGAGAACGGCGGAGCCGGAAGCCGTGTAGAGAATATCCTTGCCGGTTCTCTCGTTTACGCCGGTCACAAACGAGCCCTTCACCGTCACCGCACCGGACGCCGCGAACTTCAAGG
>JAFVZE010000007.1 GCA_017508315.1 Kiritimatiellia bacterium
CGTAGTAGGCGGAGATCTTCGTCGTCTTCGTGAGCGTCGGGACGCGCACCCAAACGAGCGATTCGCCCTCGGCGTTCCACGTGTCGATTTCATAGTCGAGGACGGTGCCGATCGCATCCGTGAAGCGCAGGTCGGCCGGAACGCCGTTCGCGTCCTTCGCGAGGAAATCGTCGTATGAGAAGTTCGCGATCGTCGACGTGTTGAGCCGCACGAGCGCGGGGAAGTCGGTGAGCGTCTCCTCGCCGGCATAGCCCGAGAACGTGATGTCAAACGTCTTCGCCCACTCCGCAGGCACAATGGTCTCGGCCTGAACCGTAAGAGTAAACAGTCCCAACAACAACGTCGGAAAACGCAATTTTTCCATATGCTACACCCTTTCGCCGGCTCGCTGCCGATTCATACATTGTAGCATCCGACGGCGTTGCGCGTCAACGCCATCCAAGTAACTTCAGTAATCGTAGTCAAAAGGGTCAGAGCTCATTGATACAGCCCTATTGATACAGTAACTCATGCTAGCTTGTACTCCTGCCTCTACGCGGCGCATCCGAGGTGCGATGCCGGCGTTCATCCTTCCGATCCGGCGCCCGGCTTCACGAGCAGAGCGTTGTTGCGCGCCACCACGTAGGTGCAGACGTTGTCGCCCGTCACGTTGCAGCAGGTTTCAAACATGTCGAGAATGGGATTGATTCCCAGCGCCAGCGCCACGACCAGCGTAACCTGATCCGCCGGCAGTCCGAGATTCTCCAGCACCATGAAGAGCAGAAAAACCGAGCCGCCGGGAATGCCGCCCGCGCCGATGGACGCGAACATGATCGAAAGGCACAGCGTCGCTATCTGGAGCATCGTCAGCTCATGCCCGAACATATTGGCGGCGAGAATGACGAAAACGGGCAGATGCACACAGACACCGTCCATGTTGACGGTGGCCCCCATGGGAAGGGAAAAGCCGGACAGCGCGCGGTCTACGCCGAGATTGTCCATGACCCGGAACGAGACCGGCAGCGTGGCCGCCGAAGAGCGCGTGACGAACGCCGTCAACATCGCATCCTTCATGCGGAAGAGCACCTTGTACGGATTCTCGCGGCAGAAAATGAGAATCGCAAGCGGGTAAATCAGGAATATCATGGAGAAGACGCCGACAATCACGCATCCGGTGATCCGCAGGTACGGGCCGAACAGCAGCGTGCCGTTGGCGGCGAAATTCGTAAGCGAAAGCGCGAACACCCCGATCGGGAAGTAGCAGACCACCCAGTCGATCAGGCGGAAGGATATGTGCTGCGCACCTTCCACCGCCTTGACCAGAATCCTGACGCCGTTCGCCGCTTCGCTGTTTTCGGGCAGACGGTCCATAATACTGCGCGCGGCAAGGCCAAAGGCGATGGCGAAAACGATTACCGGCAGAAACTGTCCGCTCGCCAGCGCCGCGAAGGGATTCTGAAAAAGCCCCGTGATAAAGGCACCCAGGGTTCCGGAGGCCGCTCCGCCCGAAATCGCGCCGGCTCCGGCCATGTTCGCCGCCGCCAGGTCCGCCGCCCCGGAAATGGACGGATTGAGCATATAGGCGAGCACCACCCCGAAGAGCGTCGCGAACAGAGAGGTTATGAAATACCACGCCATGACCGTGCCGCCAACTTTTCCCGAGCGTTTCAGCGGCAGACTTGCCGCCCCCGCGATCAGCGAAAAAAGAATGATGGGGTATACGACCGCCTTCAGCATCGCCACCAGCACCGAACCGAAGGGCGAGACGCACGAGATTGTCTTCCTTACCGTATCTTCCCCGCAAAACGCGGAAAGATAAAGACCTATGGACGTACCCAGCACAAAACCGATGAGAATCTTTACGACAAGCGGTATTTTCTTCATAATCTGACTCTGTTCCTTTTTCGGAATATTATAGCATAAATCGGGGACACGCCCCTTATAGAACTCGCATTAACGCCTTTCCCCTGAAGATTTTCAGCGAAGTTGAAGCATATTGGGATCGGAAGAATCCTTCGACCTGTAAACGCCGTCGCCTACGACCGGCGACTTCTTCCACGTCTCGAGTGCTCTGACCAGATTCCGCGCGGACGCCGGAGTAACACAGTAAACAGGATACACCGAAAGCTCCACCTTTTTGGCAGCGTTCAGTCTGTTTCCCATGGCATCGAACCAGTCCGCACGCACACCCGCGCACCCTTTCTCCGGCATCAATTCAACCGGTGCGCCCATCCATTTCCAGACCACGGCTATTCGGCGGCTGCCGGAATCGAATACGTACGCCTTGTACGGACCGCCGAGATCGGCGGTCGCTATGCATTTCGCTCCGGCGAGAAAACCAGCCGCCGTACGAAACGCGAAAAGCGCCGGCTTGGCGGAGTCTTCCCAGTCGTTGTCCGCATTCCCCAGATACGTCAATCCCCAATCGGTCCCGGCCCTCCCGGTACAGAGCATGAAATGCGAATAACTCTCCACTCCCTTGGCCCATGCGATAATCATGTTGCGCAGATCCGTGTGCATCTGCACAAGCGCGCGTTCGTCGACCAGACGAGGCGGAAGATGATTGGGACATATCTCCCCCGCCTCACTCTGGGCCCATGACTTCACTCCGTGACGGCGGGCAAGAGCAAGTCCACGATCGAGAAGCGCACCGTAATCGGGGCAGTCGGGATTGCCGGAATACGCGTGCTCGGTTATCATGTCAACGTGTTTACCGCCGCCGCTCTCGAGAAATTCGCCTATGAATTTCAGATCTGTCGAACAGGTTGCGCATCCGGCAAGACGCGCCCCCGGATCAGCACGCTTCAGAACCGGTGCGAACCGTGCGATGCAGCTGACGTATTTCTCCATCGTAGGATCGGAAAATTTCGAAGGATCCGGATTCTTCAAGCGCCCTTTCCATATGTTATATTCATTGAGAAATTCATAGACGTCGACTTCTCCGCGGTGCGCTTCGACAAGCTTCGCCTGAATGCCGTACCATTCGGTCTCGTCATTCGGCAATAGCGTTTCGTGACGCAGCACCTTCCCGTCGTGAAACAGATTCGGGACGCCCATCACGAACATGTTGCGAATACCCGCCGCCTTGAAAAGCCCGGTATAATAATACCCAAAATCGAGATCCCAGTTGCGGCAAGGCCCCCAAAGACGCGCGGCGCCGACACCGAACTCCTTCATGAACGCGAGAGTCTGTTCGGGCGATCCGAAAAGGACGTTGACCGACAGACGGGGATCCGACCGGGCATCAGCTCTCTGAACACCGAAATAATGCGACACGCTTTCCAAAACCTTCCCGTCCTTGAGCAGCACCCACTCCAACGTCATCGGTCCGCGCAGGCCTTTCGGTGGCTTGAAAGAAAAAGGATACTCCTTCGCGCCCGATTCCGCCGCCAGCGTGATTTTTTTCGAACTCCACGCCGATTTCACCGGACGGTTGCGCCAATCGTAAAACCGACGTTCCAATACCGCCGCGCACGGCGACGGCGAATGGTTGCGCAAAGCGACAGTTCCCTTCAGCGGCTGGTCCGGTCTGAGCACACCGAGCGGTAGCGTCTCCGTCCGGGACGCTACTCCGACGGAACCGTACGATGCCGCCCCGTCCAATACGCCGACGGACGCAAAAGCGTCATCCACCCAGATTTCTATGCCGGGCAAAGGTTCAACGAAGGGAACCGCGACTCCATAGCCCGTGACCTTGCCGTAAAACACCATTTTGTCTCCGCGCTCTCCCCATTTCGGAAGCGCGAGCGTGATTTTCTTCCATTCGCCGTCGGCCTCGGCCTTCATTTCGTAGGAAGCACCGGAAGTGACGAATACACCGGTCTTGAAATCAGTCTTTTTCCGGGATTTCACCCAAAACGAAAAAACAAATTCCCGATAATCGACCACAGGAACCGGATTGAAATAGAGCCGTCCCTCGCCGCCCGCGCGTTGAGCGAGTCCGAAAGAATTTCTTCCTCCGCGCACGAAAGTCGGATCGTCGCAAACCACAGGCTTGAGAAGCCCCATCACCAGACGCCCCTTGAACGGTTCGATCGTTCCGCCCCTGACGCCGAACCTCATCGCCCGCTCTCCGGTTGCGCTGGTCGCGTACATACCCTGCTCGGCGCCGCCGTTGACGATGTAGTTGCGACCAGGTTCATACGCCAGCATCGGATCTGGTGCTCGGCAAAATTCAAGACGGTGGAACCGGTACACTCCAGGATTCCTGATTTCGAAAGTAATCGTCAGTTCCTCGAGACATGCTTCGTAAAACCTCGTCTTTTCCCATGTAGATACAGTGTCCGCCACCGGCACTGAAGACGGCCGCCAGTAATGTTTTCGATCCTTCCCCTCTTTCGTCCTGTCGAGCCACCCTTGGAACAAAGCCGTGCAACCGTCCGCGTCCATTCCCGAAACGTCCGCCTTGAGCGTCATGTAATTTCCGGCGTAAGCGATCTTGCCGTCGAACGAGACCCTTACTTTCACCACGGCATTGTCGAGCGACTTTACCTCCACCGACAGGACTCCGTCCTTCTTTTCCGTTCTGTAATCAGCATTCGGCGGACCTTTCGATTTATCCGCCGCTGAAACGAACGGCGCAAACCGGGTCATATCGGCAACGTAAGATTCGGCGGCCGGAACGGCAAAAGCGAACAGCGCGAGAAATGAAACCACGAAAACAATTCGCATTCGCTCAACGGATCACAATGTTCAGCCCGGACTGTACGCCGAACAAAGTGCAGTCATAGGTGTGGGCGTCCGCGCAAAGGGCAACGGCCTTTTGCACTCCGCTGCCGACGGCGACTCCGTACCAGCCGGGAACATCGAACGCTTCGACAGATTTGCCGTCGACTGACATCCGCTCGGTTTTGACGTTCCACACCGGCAAAACGGCCTTACCGCCGTAAACCTTTTTCCATGACCGGTCGGTATCGCCAGCCCCGATCACTTTCACCCCGGAACCGGCGCCGACACCGCGCACGCGGCCGATACCGGCGGCTTCAATCGTTTCACCCGCCAGCAGTGCATCTCCGTTGTAAAATTCAAGGCGGAACGTATAGACGTCTTCCTCTTCTTCTGAGCTGCATGGGGGCAAGGAGAAAGAATACGACGTCTCGCCTTTTGAAAACACCACGGACCGCGTATTTTTTATTCCGACGAGCGAAAGTTTCGCAGATGTCGCAAACGACGGGTTGCGCCAGAAAAGTTCAATCTCATCCGACAGAACCGTCTTCCACAGCAGCGACCCTTCCGGATCGGCGTCGATTCTGCAACCGCTTTTAGATACGGTTTCACCGGCAAACAGCAAAATGGACGTCGCCGCAGAGACGATCAATACAGGCAATTTCATATCTTACCCTCCTTGATCAGTTCGCGGCAGGAACGACTGTCTTCATCGCCACGCGGAAACCGTACTGACGTTGGTGGTCTGTACTCTGTATGGAACCTCTTGCCGCCGAACGAAACGCCGCCAAACCGTACTGATACGAGATCCATGCGTCGACCGTTCCGCCTCTAAACGCGCGCCGCTGCCCAGATCCTGTAAAAACAGGATCGGATGCATCCGCCGACCCCAGATCGCTTTTACTGTCGGAGAATTTATCAAGACAGATTTCACCCGCGTTGCCGATCATGTCGAAAAGCCCGTAATTATTCGGCTTGCGCCCGCCGACCGGCAGAACGCTGGTGATTGCCTTGTTGTCTTCATCCAGGAAATACACGGCGATTTCAGCAAGATCGGCACAGAAAAAGGTTTTCGCGTTCTGATAATATGACGGATCCGAAGGTAATTGCCTTCCGCTGTAAAGACCGGTGTCGGTTCCGGCCCGACAAGCGGCTTCCCATTGGGCTTCAGTCGGCAGATCAACCGTATAGGCGCTACCAAGGAAAGCCTGCAAACGGCCAATAAAAGAAGATTCCGTAATGGCTTTGCCCGGTGCATCGCCACCGCGAATATCTGTATACGTGACGTTCTGCGCTGGATAATCGCTGCCGGCTCCGTTTGTGAACTGACGATCTCCCGCGAGCAGTTTCCACTGCTTTTGCGTCAGTTCGAATACTCCGATATAATATCCCGACAGCGTTACTTTATGGCGTGTTTCATAACCATATAATTTAAGTTGCTCTTCGGCCGTACCGTTAAATTCCTCGTTCGGGAAACGCCCGGGCTCGTCGTCGGGCGATCCCATCACAAACGAATGGCCCGGGATATGCCGAAAGACGAGCTTGGTGGTCTTGTATTCTTCGGCGTTGACGCCGAGCCATGCGACCGTATCCGCTCCGGCATCCCAATAGCGGCGCTTCCAGGCGCCGTACATTCCGGTTCCTTCACGGGCGGAAGAACCGCCGGTAATGTCGTTTTCGGTCAAAACCTGCACCTGGCCCTTGTTTTCCAAATCGAAAATGACATAAAGAATGTTCGGAGAGTTGTAATCCACAGTGCCGTCAACATATTCGATACCAAGGCGGAAATCCTTGATGATGCCACGCTCCTTTATGGCGGGCACGGCGGATGGATTGAACGAAATGCTTTTTTTGCCGCCGGCAGTGATGACGACATCTCCCTCAAGTTGGGAAGAGGGTATTTCGCAGATAAGTTTATCTCCATCATAGGCATTGACTTTCGCCGTCGCACCCGGAGCCGTCACCGTACCTTCGACCATAAATTCGGCCTGAACCTTCCCCGACCAAGGCCATTGCTGACGGATGATGAAATTCTCAGCGTCGATGACGACTTCCGAAAAAGCGCCAAATGCCGCCGATAACACCATAAATGCAGTGATAGCGGCCTTGGTTTTCGAACGACCCGTATCTCTAGTTTTCATTGCCGATTCCTCCATTAAGTGTTATGATGGAGAAATAATACCATTTTGTTTTCTTTTGTCAATTGTCAATAGCTCCGACCGTGACTTACTTTTGGACGCGACGATCAGGACCAGCTGTGGTCGGGTACCTCGCATGGGCCAAGGCCGGACTTCGGCTTCCTGCCGTGGGACAGCTTGAGCTGCTGCGCAAGCGAACGCCAGACTGCAACGGCACCGCCCTTCGCCGGCTTCGTCCAGGTCTGCACCTGCGCACAAATCTCCGCGCAGCGCTCGAAGTTCGCGTCCGACTCGTCGCGGCAGGTCTGCACGTAGTGGACGACCTTCGGCCACGAGCAGCGCCGCGGATCGTCCTTGTCATACAGCGTGCGCATAAAGGCGATGGCCGAGGCCCGGTCACACCGGCCGTCCCCGTACCGCGCGAGGATGCCCCCGCCTCCCCTGCGCACCGCCGTGCCCACGGGCGCGGCCAGCGCGCCGCGCAGGCGCCGTCCCAGCGC
>JAFVZE010000090.1 GCA_017508315.1 Kiritimatiellia bacterium
ATTACAAGCGGCGCAATCCTTCCCTCTTCAGTTTTTCTCCCACCCTTTCTTCTAGTGCATCCATTTCCGCAAGATAATTCTCATGCGATTCTTTTGCAAATATCCCCATCGCATATCCAGCGTCGAATGTGCGAAATGCGCCTCCTGACGATAGTGATATGTGCGTTGTCTCACTATCGTCATCAGGTCTCCATTCATTTTCAACGGCGCGGCCATTTCGCCACGACAAATCCCCCTCCGGTCGTTCCCGCGACGATAGTCTCCCCGTCGAACGGATCAAACGCCACACAGGTAAGACGGCGAACATGGAGTCCTTTGTCCATCTGATGCCAGGTAACACCGTCGTCATCACTGACATATACTCCGTTTCCGCCCGAAAAATCATGATAGGGATGATCGGCGGTCGTCATCACGATCCGCCTCGGATCAAACGGATCAACCGCCACCGCGCACGCGAGAGAATCGCCATGCAAACGGCGCCAATCGCCTTCGCGCGGATCGAGCCGCCACAGGCCGCGGGAGGTCTTGTCGCCGATGCGGCCGCGGCAGACAAGCACGCGACCCAGCCTGTCGCAGGCGATGTCGCCCTCGGAAATACCCGGCAGCCCCATCCAGCGGAAACTTTTCCAATCCTCGGTCGAAAACACCCCGTTGGAATTCTTTATGTAGAACCGCTTTGAATTGACGGGGTCGACAACAAACCGGCCGGTTTCCGCCGGCGTTTCGCGGCGCCACGACAACCCTCCGTCCACGGTAACGTAGCGGTTGGTATGAAACACGGCAAAAGCGTGGTTGCCGTCATCGCCATCCGCCCATACGCCGCCGTAAACCCCGTCCGCTCGCTCAGGAAGCCCGCGCTTTGCGCCGAATGCCGAGGCCCAGGTTTTACCGCCGTCATGACTGTATACGATGCCGTTATTGGAACCGCCCTGACCGGTAGTCAGATAAATCGACCCGTCACGGGAAAACGCCGCCGCGACCCCTCCCGACCACGGGCCGACTCCGCCATGCGCGTAACGCCAGCTTCTGAAACCGTCATCCGACACCCAACCCCGCGCCGCATCCATCGCCTGCACCACCGACTGTCCGCGCCGATACGGATTGAATGTAACCGCACGAGAGCACCACCCGCTCCAGCCGCGGCCGCGCCAGTGCTCCGGTTTCGAGGAATCGGGACGAAAGGCGGTCGCATCGGTCCATGTCCGTCCGCCGTCGGCCGTCTTCAGAACATATTCCGAATTGTAGGCATACGCCACCTCCGGCTCTGTCGAAGACGGCGCAATTCGGCACCCCGGTCCGGCAAAGCACGCCGTGCGCAGCGACTCCTTCCCGCAGCCCTTCCGCCAGGCGGCGCCACCGTCGTCGCTGACCCAGATCGCCTGCGTCGCCCAGCCCATATCGCTTACATAAAGCCGATAAGGCGGAACGGGAGAGACGGCGATATCGGAAAAACGGGTGACAAAATTCAAATCTGCACGAGTGCTCTTAGTCACCCCTTCATCACACGGCACGAACGTCCGCCCGGCATCCGTACTTTTCCAGACCGATCCCGGCTCGCGCCGTCCGTCCGGGCCGACCGGGCCCGGAGGCACTGCCGCCCAGACGACGTTAGAATCGGACGGATGCGTCGTAATGCCGGACGGCACGCGCGGAAGACCTCCGGTTTTGCGCCGCTGCCATGTCCGCCCGCCGTCATGAGACGAAAACCAGCCCACCCCGTCGGCCAGCAGATGTGCGCAAGGCTTTGGCTCCGCTCCCCACCAAGCCTTGACGATATTCGCGCCGGGAACCGCATCGACGGTAAAACCGTCCTCCGCGATCGTTCCCGCCCGCCGCCAATTCAAGCTGTAATCATCGCTTAGCCAGACCGCTCCCGTCGTCTGCGGCGAAAGATTGCTCCATCGTCGGGAACTGCCGCCGAACGCGATGAGGCGGTCAGGGCAGACCGGATCAATGAGAATCTTCTCCACCGGAACTGAATACCGGCCGCGCGAGCGCTCGGGCATTCCGCTTCGCCGCCACTGCCACGTTCTTCCTCCGTCTTTACTCAAAAAAGGGCCCATGCACGAACC
>JAFVZE010000091.1 GCA_017508315.1 Kiritimatiellia bacterium
ATTTATTCCGGTACGGGCATTGAGAAGGCCAAGATGCGAAACGGCGGACGGTTCTGCAGGATAGAGGTTGTTCGCTCCGCGTATCTGGCTGTAGGTCCCGAAACGGCACAGTGGGAGATGGTTGGTCTTGGCCGTTTCCTCTCCGTCCGAGAAGCATGCGTGCTGACCGACGGTCATCTCGAAAACAGACATCCAGTAGTTTGAGCGCAGACGGACAGTATGCGGAACTTCCCAGGTATCGAAATTTCCACCTTCCGAAAGGGCACCCATCGTCCAAGGAATGTTTTTTGCTCGGATATAGCGCATGACAAGCTTCTGCGTACGGTAAATGTCACTTTCAGGAAATCCGGGGATATTAGAAGCAGAAGCATAGTAGCGGTGCCGTTCACGAGAAGCGGGGGCGAGGTCTACAACCAGATAGTCCGGCGGACGGTTCGGCGGATATGCGGTGAGCTTCACGCGGACGACCGCGGCGTCAAGCTTGTTGGACGGCCAGTCGGCTCCTGCCCTCCAGGAGAAGGAACGTATGCCGCCATCCACCTTGTGCCCTACATCGCCCGTGAAGGTCAGGAGCTTCTCCGCCCCGATGGAAGCGTACTCGTTGCCCGATGCCGTTCCTGTCACATTCGTCAATACATCGCATAGCACTATGGCAGGTTCGCTGAGTCGATAGGTTACATCCACCCGGCCAAGCGGTCCCTTCGTTACAGCTGTGGCGACATCAGATATCTTCGGAGAAGGGAATGCTCCGACTGCTGTGGCGGTCAGCGCGAAAACAGTACAAAATAGCGCCTTTGAGGAAAATATCCCTGACGCACCTTTCTTCTCAAAGACAGATCTGTTCGTAAATGCTTTCATTGCGTACATCCTTTATAAATTGCAGTATCGAGATTACGGAAGAGTCAAGCACATATGGAATCCCATGATTTTAGTGCGCTCTTCGGCATCGATGTGATTTATGTTTACAAGGGATTGGTCATCCCGCATCAAGACGGTTGCCGCAGCAACGCAGTCATAATACTGATGAGATTCCTTATGTGTCATATTCTTCTGCCACTTTCTCAGCGGAGAATCAATTGAAGACCCTTGGCAGGTTTAACCTCAAACCCGGTTATCCGCCACGCATAGCGCGCCTGCCGGTAACTGCTGCTCGCCCAGTTGGCGTTTGGCGGATTGTTGCGGTTGAGCGTAACGTTCGAGGCCGTCGGACCGAGATATACCGTATCGCCGTACACGCCATGCGTATCTGTGAACGTATAGATCTCCGTCCAGGCCGCTCCCGCCGCCTTGCGGTAGCTGAAGGTGAAGACGCCCATCCTGCGCTTAAGACGCATCTGAATCGTTCCGCCTGTACATTTTACCGCCCATGTATCCTTGCCAGCGACCGTATCAGGCTCGCTGATGCTGCCGCCGACATTTCTGCGGCAGCGCAGCCCGAGCTCGTAGTTGTTTCCGCGCAAGCTGAACGCCTCGAAGGGCGAAAGCGCGTTAAGCCCAGCGCGAAGCATCAAGCCTCCTTTTTCGCCGCTTTTCTTTCCGATAGGAAGCGTTATCTCCATCACGGCGGTAAAATCCCCCTTGAACGACTGCCAGAGAAAGACATAGCCGTTGTCACCGTACGTCGTCTTGGAGTTGTCCGATCCGGCGAACGCGAGGTCGATCGTACCGTCGTCATTGACGCGCACATCACCGGGATAGCACGTTTCGTCGGCTGCGAAAATTTTTGCACCCTCCCACGGCGAAGGCAGCGTATTCGGCACGACCGCTTTGAGCTGAGAGGCCGGAATCAATTCGCGCACTCCCTGATTCTCCCAGTAAAGGCGGCAGCCCGACGAGCCGACGCCCTGCCAGTAGATCACCGTAAGGTCATGCTCGCCGGCCGCAAGCGTCATCGAAGTGGAAAGAGTCTTCGCCGCATACCTCGAATCATAGCGGAGAATGCTCTCGCTGTCGAGATGTACGGACACCATCCCGTCCGCCTCGGCGGCAAGATTCCACGTTCCGTCAAACGGCACGATAAGTTTGCCCGTCCACGATACGAAGACGTTGGTGTGAGTATCGGCAACGCCGGGCACGATCGGGCGCGCCTCCTCAAGCGCAGCCGAGGCGATATCGACGGTTCCCGTCGCAACGGCAGCCAGCCTGTCGCCGACATCGCACATCACATAAGGGAAGCGGTATTCGGTATGCAGACCTTCACCGTCGCCTCTGACATACGGTAGGCAAGCGCAGGAAAGCGAATACGCCTCATTTTCGCCGTTCACCGCAACGACGCGGTAATCGTAACGAGTTCCCGCTTCCACGGTAGTGTCGGTATAGGTTGCCTCTGAAACGTTGGCCGCAATCGTCTCCCATTCGCCTCCTGCAATCCGGCGCTCGACACGGAAGTCAGACTCGTACCCCGCCTCCTTCCAGTTCAAAACGACAGCGCCGTCCGCTCGCTCCGCTGCGACGTCCAGCGCACCCACGGGATAACCGGAAAGCGCCGATACCGGCCAGCCGTAGAACTGGATTTCGCATACCGTTAGGCTCCAGCCGGTTTTGGTCGGATTGTAAGCGTAAACATACCGGTACGGTGTCGTATCGATCGACGTGACCTCATGCCATTTGACACCGGAATGCACGACGGATTCGGTAACCGCAGGCTCGGTCGTAGCATACCAGCTGTCGGAGCTGTTGGACCCGTAAAAGCGTAGACCGTTGAAATTCTCATAATACTGCCCGGATGTGGCGTTTCGCGGATAACAACGGACAAATCCTATGCCGTGCAGGGAACCGAGATCAACCCCGACGCCCAGGCGTCCGCTCCCAGGCATGTTCATATTGGGGTGAGTTTTCAAATGATCGTCAAACGCGCAAGCCGCCGAATCCGCCGAACTCGCCGGAGTGCTGCCGTTTCCGTTGTTGTAGATTTTGCCGCCCGCGCGCCAAATGACCGTAACGCCATCTTTCACCTTTGTCATGTCGCTCCAATCGCGCTCAAGGAGCTGACAGCGACGGTGCGCGACCGTAACTTCGCTCATATCGCCTTCGATGCGACCTTCATCATCTGTCGCATCAAAAGCGAATGCGATTTTATAATAGCACGGAACTCCGAGCGGTGCGGACTCGTCAGTATAATTCTGCACTCCTTCAAGTTCAGCAAGCTTCATCCAAGGACCACCTTCGCCGTAAGCGCGGTAAACGACCGTACGGTTGACTGCCACAGGCAGCGTCCAGGAAAGAACAGCGTACTGATCGACAAGATCACTGCGCTGAACCGCAAGATCAGCCGCCGAAGCCGAAAGGTCGGGCTGAACCATTTCATGTGCGATCGTATCGGAATAAACGACGTCCGAGCCGTTCACAGTGGCAACGCGGTAGGAATAAACCGAACCGGCGGCAAGGTTTTCGTCTGTATAAGACGTTGCCGTAAGATTATC
>JAFVZE010000092.1 GCA_017508315.1 Kiritimatiellia bacterium
AACGAGCCGCGCAGAAAATCGACGCTTCTTACGCCGTTTATGTTGTTGGTGATCGTCAACAACGCGTTTTCAAGCCGGAAAGCGCCGTTGAGCGTATGCCCCGACCAGGCATACGTAAACACCGAAGAGCCGCCCAGCCCGAGCATGAAACGTCCGTCATGGGTGTAAGGATCGGACGCTTCGGTATCGCGCTGCGTCCATACGGCATCCTTGAAATCAAGAGTCAGCGCTCTGCCGGAGTTCGCCTGAAAATACGCCGCCAGCGTCGACGTGTAATTTACCCCCCCCCGTAGCCGTACGGTCATATCGGCGCTTTCGTTCAACACCTGAATGCGATCGCAGGCCGGGATCTCGGACAAAGGGGTTGTCACGTGAACATCATTGGTAAGGATATTGTCCGGATCGTCGGCGTGAACGCGCCAGGGATGTACGACCGGATCGGCACGCAGATTCGCCGACAGCAGCACCAATACCGCAACAATCATCGTTTTGTTTTTCATATCGTCATTCCTTCTGATCATTTAATCGCTTTACTTATTTTCCACCCGTCGCAGGATTAGCCGGTCGATGAACAGACCTTTTTCGGGATCGGTGACATCGCCGCCGTATTTGCAGGAGATCCACATCTCGTACCGGTTAGGGTCTTTCTCAAGACCGTCG
This sequence comes from Kiritimatiellia bacterium, assembly GCA_017508315.1. Classification (GTDB taxonomy): domain Bacteria; phylum Verrucomicrobiota; class Kiritimatiellia; order RFP12; family UBA1067; genus UBA1067. The sequence continues at coordinate 661 of JAFVZE010000092.1, forward strand.
CATTCGACGTACAGATGCTGAATACGGAAAGAGATCGAATTGTCGCCGATATACGGCAGTCCCACCCAGCCGCCGCGTCCGAGGCGGTCGGTCGCGATCCTGATCCAATGCCATTTTCCGTCGGCCTTCGGCGTGAAAGGATGCAGATGGTTGGTCTGCAGATCCTCGTCGAGCATCGAACAGTTGAACGGCGGCTCCTTCTTTTCTTTCGCCATCCAGCGGTAGGCCACGCCCTGCGGCTGCGGAACATCGTCGGTTACGGCTTCTTTCCGTCCGTATGCGACATACATATTGCGCCAGTCGACGAAATGCAGATCTTCACGCGGCACGTCGGCAAGTTCTTCCGGCAGATCGCGGAACTCCAGATCCATGAGCGCAAGCGTATCCTCCACCTCTTTGCGGTCCCGCTCGGCTTCAACCGGCGCGACATACGTCTGGGCGAGATCTTCGAGCGCGTATCTGCGGTAATCGCCGCGCATGCGCTCGTAATCCGCCCGCCGTCCCGGAGTCGACTTGTAAAGGCGCATCAGGTACTTCGAAACATCGGCGAGCGGCGCGGCCATCCGGGCGCGGTATACGCTGCCTTCGCTTTCCTCGGCATAAGCGGCCTTGACCATCGAGCGGAATTTTTCCAGATTCTCCGGCGTGCGCCACGGCCAGACTCCGTTATGGTAACCGGCGTAATCCTTCGGCGGATTCCCGAGAATTATCCGGCGCAGGAAATCGATCGCCTTTTTCATTTTCGCCGCGCCCCTGCCGTAGACCCGGCACCACTTCCCGAGAAGATAATCCACATCCTGCTCGGGATTGAAATACAGCTGGGAAGTTATGAAAACGTTCAGCTCGAAAAACGGCTGACGGCTGAAGATCGTCTCCGGTCCGATTCGGTTGACGCCGAGTTCCTTGAAGAGTTTCACGTCGGCGGCGATCGCGTCGGGCGCGACCCAGGTGCCGCCGTTGAGATAATAGTCC
>JAFVZE010000093.1 GCA_017508315.1 Kiritimatiellia bacterium
ATAGACAACGCCGTTGGTGTAAGCGGGAAAATGCTTTTCGTAATACTGCGGCTGGACATCGGCGACATGCCACGATGAACGAAAACGACCTTCGATCGTGTTGCGGCCGGCCTTGAGATAAGGTTTGACGTCGAACTCCCAGCGGCGGAAGCGGTTGGACGTCTCACCGACGGCCTTGCCGTTGACAAGAACAATGGCAAACGTATCGACATCCTCCAGTCGGAGAATCACCGATGGTGCCCGGATAAACGCTTCGTCGACGTCAAACGCGCGGGAAATCGTCCAGTCCCGGTGGGCGACCCACTGAACGTTCGTTTCGTTGCACCCGTAGAACGGATCATCGATGAGATTTGCCTTGTAAAGCGCATGATGGACGCCGCCGGGAACGGCGATCGGACACTCGATCGCGGTGCCGTTCTCATTCATGCCGGAAAGACGCCAGTCGCCGGAAAGATCGATTTCGGCGGCGGCAAAGAGGAACGGAAGAAGCGCTGAAAACATTATTTTTTCCTTCGCGTTTTTCGGGCTTTTTTACAGGGATTGGTCGATCGGCGTTCCTCGAGTCTTGCCGAAAGGAACACCTCCCGCGGATGGAAATCAGGATTCGCCAAACGCTCGAACATCAGCGAAACAGCCGTCGTACCGATCTCGTAGCACGGCTGAACGGCCGTCGTGAGCGGAGGATCCGCCTCCGCCGCGTCAGGATCGCCGTTCACGCCTGCAATGAGCACGTCATCCGGGACACGCTTGCCGATCGCCGTCAGCGTTTTGAGAAGCTGCAGCGCGACAAAGTCGTTGACCGCTATAATGGCGTCGGGGCGGTTCCGCCCGGCGAAGACGCGTGCGGCGGCGCGGGTGTCGGTGGGATCGGCGAAATAGACGTTGTTTCTGTTCCATGGGAGCCCCGCCTCGGTGACGGCGAGCCCCACGCCGGTGCCGCGCTTGAGGGAGGTCGGCGCGGGAAGCGGATTGGAGAAATACATGATCCGCTTCGCGCCCGCGGCGATCACGTGCTTCGCGAGCGTATAGCCGATGCCGGTATTGTCCACGCCGACAAGATCATATTCGCTGCGGTTCGGCGGCGCCACGAAATCGCTGTCAAGAAGAACGACCGGGATGTTCGCGTTTTTGAAGAACGTGAGGATGTCGCGATTGACCTTCTCGCTGTCGGTGATGAACTGGAGCGGCTGAAAGAACACGCCGGAAACTCTTTCGCGGATGCACACCTCGGCGAAATCGACCGCCCTCAATGCTCGCTCGCGCATGTTGCCGAAACCGAGCGACACCGAAAGTATCGTCCAGCCACGTTTTTTCGCGGCATCGGAAATGCCGCGGCAGATGCGATCATAGAACGGATAGTAGATGTCCGGTACGATCATCGCAAACTTCTGAGCGGCTTTCGTCTCGGCGAGATCGGCGAGGAACGTGCCGTAGCCGGGTCTACGCTCCACGAGTTTCTTGTCCATAAGTTCTCGCATCGCGGCCTGAACGGTGGCCCGGGCGACGGAAAACCTCCGCATCAGCATTCTGTCGCTCGGCAGCTTGCGTGTACGGTCGTATTTGCCGCTCACGATCTCCGCGCGCAACACCTCACCTATGCTTTTTCCTTTGCCAATGGTTTCCATGGCACGTACTGTAGCATATGCAAAATCTCACGCACAAGATGGACTAGTCCACTTTTTCACCGTGTCGACCCTTGAACATCCACCAGCGTACACACTCTAATCGCGTCATCTCATGATGACGGAGTTGCCATTATTGTCTGCATTGCATCATTGACATTTTTCAAGGTCCTCGGGAGAGATAGATATCTCGACAGCCGCACCCAGGATCTCCACGTTCAGACAGAGCGTCGCATGCGCACCTTCACGCTTCACATATCCCTCTGTGCCGCGGAGCGGACCGTATTTGACACGCACATAGTCTCCTGCCCTGAACGGATGTGCCGAACGCATCTCAGAATCGCATTTGCCTGCGCGTGATATCTGACGCAACTGATGGACCATTTGGCGCGGATTCGGAACCGTGATTGTATGGACTATAAGATTCGTCTGAAGCATCCTTATGCGTTCATCCGGGAAAAGTTTCGTGAACACATACCCAGGGAAAAGCGGAAGCTCTCGCCTCACCTTCCTGCGCTGAACTTTCGTGATCTTCGTGTATGTGGGGAGATGGCGAAAATATCCGTAGATGCGCAAATAATCAAACACCTTCTTTTCAGTGCGCGGTTTCACATGCAGGACATACCATGTGCGACGACCATACGTCCCACTTTCTGCACTTATATCATCTTTCCGTATCTCTGCCATGACAAAAAAAGAATGCGCCAGATTTCTATCCAGACGCATCTTCAAAATGGTGGGTGATACTGGACTCGAACCAGTGACCCCTACCGTGTGAAGGTAGTGCTCTAACCAACTGAGCTAATCACCCAAAATGGAGGTGGGAAGCGGAGTTGAACCGCTGTAGACGGATTTGCAGTCCGTAACCTAA
>JAFVZE010000094.1 GCA_017508315.1 Kiritimatiellia bacterium
TCATGATCACCGTAACCAAAACAGTCAAGTTCGACGCCGCCCATGTTCTTACGAACCATCAGGGGCTGTGCAAAAATCTGCACGGACACACTTACCGCGTCGATATTTCCGTCACCCAGGACGCGGATGACGAAAGTGACATGGTCATCGACTTCAAGGATCTGAAGAATATCGCCAACGAGGTCATCTGCGAGCGTTTCGACCACGCCTTCGTCTACAACACCGAATCGGAGGGGGAACGCGAGATCGCCGCGGTCGTGAAAAAACACGGTATGCGCGCCGCGGCAATTCCGTTCCGGTCGACGGCGGAGAATTTCGCCCGACTCTTCTACCGCGAACTCAAAGCCAGGATACCCGGGCTTTCGTCGGTCAAAGTCTGGGAGACGGCGGAAAGCTGCGCGGAGTACCGGCCGTGAGGATAACCGCGGGCGAATTCGGAGGGCTTAATCTGCGCGTTCCCGGGAGCGGACGCATCCGGCCTACGCAGGACCGGGTGCGCGAGGCGCTTTTCTCGATGCTGCAAAGCGAAATCCCCGGCTGTGATTTTCTCGACCTTTTCGCGGGGACCGGTTCGGCCGGGCTGGAGGCGCTTTCCCGCGGTGCGCGTCACGCCACGTTCGTCGAGGCCGACGCGAAACATCTCTCGGTTCTCAGGGACAACGCTCGGTTCTGCCTGAAGGACGGTTGCGCCGGACGTGCGGATTTTATCCGGGCGGACGTCTACCGCTGGATTTCTTCCTACCGCGGCCCGGGCTTTTCGGCAGCATTCGCAGATCCGCCGTACGCGCTCGGGGAAAGCAGGGGCTACGCCAGCGTGCTCGCGACGCTCAAGGAACGCGAAGTCGTCCGTCCCGGGGGGCTCTTCATCGCGGAAATGACGGCGGTCCAGAAGCCGGAAGAAACTCCCGGCTGGGAATTGCTGAAGGACCGTACATACGGAAAAACACGTCTCTCTATTTGGCGAAATTTGCTATAATACCCGCCATGGGAGAAAACAGAAGAATAGTCGTTACGAGCGCTCTGCCGTACGCCAACGGGGATATTCACATCGGACATCTGGTTGAGTACATCCAGACCGATTTCTGGGTCCGCTTTCAGAAGATGCGCGGAAACGAGTGCGTCTACGTCTGCGCCGACGATACCCACGGCACGCCTATCATGATCCGGGCGCGCAAGGAGGGGATCACGCCGGAGGAACTGATCGCCCGCAGTCACGCCGAGCATTTGCGCGACTTTACCGATTTTCAGATAAAGTTCGACAACTACTACACCACCAACTCGCCCGAGAACAGGGAGTTGAGCGAGCGGATATACAAGGCGGCGGAGGCCAAGGGGTACATCACGCGCAGGACCACGCCCCAGCTCTACTGCGGGCACTGCAAAATGTTTCTGCCCGACCGGTTCGTAAAGGGCGTCTGCCCGAAGTGCGGCGCGGCGGACCAGTACGGCGACAGCTGCGACAAGTGCGGGGCGACCTACGGCGCGGAGGAACTCGGCTCGCCGAAGTGCACGACCTGCGGCGGAACGCCGGTCGTGAAGGATTCCGAGCACCTTTACTACGAACTTGAGCCGCAGCACGAATATCTCGAAAAGTGGATTCCCGGCCACACGACGAGCGATGTCTCCAACAAGCTTCTCGAATGGTTCAGGGAGCCTCTGCGCGGCTGGTGCATCTCCCGCGACGCGCCGTATTTCGGTTTCGAGATTCCCGGCTGCAAGGACAAGTATTTCTACGTCTGGGTCGACGCCCCGGTCGGCTATATCGCCAGTTTGAAGAACGCCGGCAGGTTCGAGATGTGGAACGACGAGAACGTCGAACTCTACCATTTCATCGGCAAGGACATCATCCGCTTCCACTGCCTCTTCTGGCCGGGCATGCTCAACGCCGCCGGTTTCAAGGGGCCGACGAAGGTTTTCGTGCACGGCTTTCTCACCGTCAACGGCGAGAAGATGTCGAAGTCCAAGGGGACGTTCGTTTCGGCGCGCACCTATCTCGACAATCTGCCTCCCGAGGCGCTCAGATACTACTACGCCGCGAAACTCGGCGGCACCACGGACGACATGGATCTCAATCTCGCCGATTTCGTCCAGCGCGTCAATTCCGATCTCGTGGGCAAGATAACCAACATCGCCTCGCGCGGCGGTCAGATGCTCCAGAAGAAGCTCGGCGGCATGCTCGGGACGATGGACGACGAGGGCAGGGCGCTGGTCAGGAAGTGCATCGACGCCGGAGAGACGGTCGCGAAGCACTACGAGGATCGCAGATTCAACCAGGCGGTCGTCGAAATCTGCCGTCTCGCCGACGCCGCCAACGAATATTTCGACAGGCGCGAACCGTGGAAGACCGTCAAGAGCGACGAGGAGGCGACGCGTACGACGCTTACCGCCGCGCTCAACGCTTTCCGCATCATCGCCATCTATCTGAAGCCCGTCCTTCCCGCTTACGCCGACAAGGCGATGAAGCTCTTCGGCGAAAGCGAATGGAACTGGGAGAGCGCCGCGCGGACGAAGGAGAACTGTGCGCTCGGCGAATACGAGTATCTTGCCAGCCGCATCGACCCGAAGCAGGTAGAAGCGATGATCGAGGCGGCCAAGGTAAAGCCCGGAGAATCCGGCGAGGTGAGCCACGAGTCGCGCGCGAGCAAGAACAAGTCCGCCGCGAAGTCGGCCGTCGAAGCGCCCGCGCTCAAGCCGGAGATCGCGTTCGGAGATTTCGAAAAACTCGATCTGCGCGTCGGCGTCGTGGAGAGCTGCGAGACGGTGCCGAAGAGTTCGAAACTGCTCAAGTTCGTGCTCGACGCCGGTCCGCTCGGCAAACGCACGATCTTCTCGGGTATCCGCGGCGCCTATCCCGAGCCGGAAAAACTCGTCGGCAGAGAAGTGGTGTTCGTCGCCAATTTGGCTCCGCGCAAGATGTCGGTCGGAGTTTCGGAGGGAATGATTCTCTACGCCGGCGAACCGGGAACGAACGGGGGCGTGCTTTCGCCGACGGCGGAAGCGGGCGGAGGCACGCAGGCCACTTGACCGTTATGGGAGCGTTAGACATACTGGTGATTGCAGCCTGGGCGTTGTGCGCCGCGGCCTTCGCCTGGTACGCCGCGTCGGTGGCCGGCGATGTCACCTATGTCACGCTCGCCGACGGACGGCGGCAGGAGCGTTCGATACCGCTCGTGTTCAAGTTGCTCTTGCCGTTCGCGCAGAATTTCTATCCGCTCATACGGAAGCGGATGTTCGCCGGTTCCGTGGAGCGGGCGGGCAAGATGCTGGTGCAGGGCGGATTCGAAGGCCTTATTTCTGCGGAAGAGTTTGTCGCGCTGCAGCTGATGCTTCTGTGGGTGCTGCCGCTTTTCTGGCTGCGCTCGGCGGTCAGGCGGCGTCACGCTTCGATAATGCGCGCATTGCCGTTCGTGCTTGATCTTCTGACGCTTTCGGTGGAGGCCGGCATGGATTTCATCAGCGCGCTCCAGCGCAACTGCCGCAGCCGCAGACTTGATGCGCTCAACGAGGAGCTTTTGCGCATGACCAAGGAGATTCAGGTCGGCTCTTCCAGACGGGAGGCTCTTTCGAATATGGCAGAGCGCGTGGGGCAGGGGGATCTGCGCTCGCTTGCGCTTTCGCTCATCCAGGCCGATGAACTCGGCGTTTCCATAGGCACGATGCTGCGCATCCAGTCGGAACAGCTCAGATCGAAACGGTTCGACCGGGCGGAGAAACTTGCCGCGGAAGCGCCGGTGAAGATGCTCGGACCGCTCATGCTGTGCATTTTCCCGGCCGTGTTCATCGTGCTTCTCGGCCCCATCGTAAGTCAGGCGATGAAAGGAATGTGGTAATGGCTAAACGTCCTGAAATCGTAATCGCCGGCGGCGTCAATGCCGGCAAACGCTACCGCGTGCCGGAGGCGGGGTTGCGTCTCGGGAGATCGTCGTCCAACGATATTCATCTGCCGGACGAGGAACTCTCCCGCAACCACTGTCTGTTTGAAGTTTCCGGCGAGAGCGGCATAAAGATCACCGATCTCGCGAGCGCCAACGGAACTTTCCTCAACGGGCGCGAAATCGGCGGCGAACCGGTGGAGCTTTCGCCGGGGGATATCATCGAAGTCGGCGGCACCGAAATCAGAATCGTCGGGGAAGAGCGCGAAATCCCCGTCGCCCCCTGCGACGTGGACCTCGGTCTCGGAACGGCTCCTTCGCCTTTTTCCAGAGAGGAAGGGACGTCTTTGCCGCCGTCGAAGAAGCGTTCGCCGGTCGCGTCCGTTCTGTGGGTCGTCGCGCTTCTGCTGGCGGCGGCGGCGATTTATTTCACGCTTGCGCTTCCGTCCGCCCCGAAAGACGAAGCGCCCGTCGCCGTCCGAGAGGTCAGTCAGGTTGTGAATGAAGTCTATTACGAGAAGATCGAGGCCGATTCCAAGGGGATTTTTAGGTATGAAATGACGCTCTCCCCCGACGGCGTGCTGAAGGTGACGATCGACGACGTGCCGGAGGAGAACCGTCATCTGACCAAGAGCCAGAAACTTGACGAATCTTCGCTCGCGCAGCTCAACGAGATACTTTCGTTCGAAGCGCTGCGGAAGATCGACCGCGAATACGCCGGTGTCGAGCCGGATCCGCCCGCGCTCGAAAGCTGGCGGCTCAAGGTGGTTTATTCCTCGAGGGTGCGGAACATAAGCATCGTCAACACCCGCGAACCGGAAGCGTTCCGCCGGATACGCGAAAAGCTTGAAGCGTTTTCCAAAAACCAGCTGGGGATATGGGCGATCCAGTATTCGCGGGAGAAGCTCATCGAACTTGCCGAGGAGGCCAACCGTCTCGGACGCACGAAGTGGGAGGACCGCGAAGTCCAGTACGGAAACCTTTTCGGAGCCGTCGCCGCGTTCAAGGAGGCGATTTTCTATCTTGAGACGGTAAACCCCAAGCCGCCGTGCGCCGAAGAGGCCCACAGGGGTCTGGAGGAGGCGGCTCGTGAGCTTGAACGGCGCTACCGCGACCAGCGCTTTCTTGCCGACCGGGCGATCAATCTGCAGCGTTGGGACGTCGCGCAGAAGGAGCTCGGCATACTGCTGGAGATGATTCCGGATCGCGGAGACGAGAGAAACCGCGAGGCGACCGCCAAACTCATCGATGTTGAAAAGCGCATGAAGAAGGGGGGAAGGTAAGATGTTGAATCCCTTTGTCGCGGTTTGTCTGCTGATGCTGGCGTCGCCTCTTATGGCCGATTCGCGCCCGCCGTGCCGCGTCAGCATAACCAGTCAGCCGGAAGGCGCAAGCGTTATCGTGGACGGCAAGGACCGCGGGACCACGCCGATAACCCTCTTCGATCTCGCGCCGGGACGGCACCACTTGAAACTGCGCCGCGCCGGATATGTCGAGCGCGACCGTTTCTTCAGCACGAGCGAGGGCCCGTTCATCGAAAAAAGCGAGGTGCTCGACGAGGTGAAGGGGATATTACTGCTGAAAACCGATCCCGAAGGATGCGATATCGTCGTTGACGGGGTGTCGATGGGTCAGACGCCGAGGCTCATAACCACGCTCGCCGCCAAAGACCTCTACAATATCAAACTCCGCAAGGCGGGTTATCAGGATCATGCCATCAGCGTCAAATTCGAGGGCCGCAAGCCGCTGGTGCGCGAGGAAAAACTCGTTCTCGCCTCCGGTGTGGTGGACATCATTTCCGAACCGGCCGGCGCGGAAGTGACGATCAACGGCATCGCCCGCGGGTGTACGCCCGTCAAAGTGAGCGGTATTCCCAAGGGGCTTGCGAGCGTGGTGCTGAAAATGAAGGGTTTTGCCGACAAAACGCTTGAACTGCGCGTGAACGCCGGCGATGTCCAGACCCTGTCCACGGCTCTTGAACGGCTCCCGGGGACGTTGCACCTCGTGTCGGTTCCGGAAGGGGCCCGCTTTTATCTCAACGGCGAAGCCCGCGGCAAAGGGCCGGTCGCGATCACCGGACTGACGCCCGGGGCCTATCAGGTGCGCGCCGAGCTTGAAGGTTACGGCACGTCGGAGCGCACGATAACCATCGGCAACGGCGAATCGGCACGCGAGGAATTCAGGCTTTCGAACGTGATGGGGCGGCTCGAAGTGCGAACCAGCCCTCCGGGAGCGCAGATATTTTTCGACGGACGGCTCATCGGGACGACTAGAACGCAGTCTGAAAAGGCGGAATTCAGCGATGTGTTCGCGATCGACAATGTTTTGGAGGGAGAGCATTCGCTCGTCGTCAAGAAAGACGGCTACGCCGAATCTGTGCGACATCCGAAAATCAAGAATTCCAAGACTTCGGTCGCCAATGTGCGCCTGCGGAGGATTTTTGTTCCGAATGTCGAGATTCTGACCGCGCGCGGCGAATACCGCGGGGTGTTCGTTTCCCGTTCCCCTACGGAAGTGGTGCTGGAAGTCTCGCTCGGGATAACCAGAAGTTTCCCGCAGTCGGAGATCCGCAAGTTCACCTGGCTGGAATCCGGCAAGTGAGGAAGCGGCTCGATCTTGCATTGGTCGAGAGAGGACTTGCGGGCAGCCGCAGTCTTGCGCAGGCGCTTATTCTCGAGGGCAAGGTTCGGGTCTCCGGTCAGGTCGAGCGCAAGGCTTCGCGGCAGGTGGATGAAACCTGCGATCTTAAGGTGGAGGAGCCGGCTCGTTTCGTCTCCCGCGGCGGTGAAAAACTCGAAGGGGCGTTCCGCAGCTGGGATTCCCTCTCCGCGCAGGGCAGGATCTGCATCGACGTGGGAAGCTCCACCGGCGGATTCACAGACTGTCTGCTGCAGCACGGCGCGGAATTCGTGATGGCGGTGGATGTGGGCACCAACCAGCTCGCCTACAAGCTGCGCAGCGATTCGCGGGTGTGGGTGCGCGAGAACTACAACGCCCGGTACATGAAAAGCGGGGACCTGCCGAAAGTTCCGTCGCTTGCGGTGACGGATGTCTCCTTCATATCGCTCAAACTCATTCTGCCGCCGATCGTCGACGTGCTCGCCCCCGGCGGGGAGATCGTCGCGCTCATAAAGCCGCAGTTCGAGGTCGGGCGCGGCAATGCGCCGGGAGGGCTGGTAAAGGACGAGACGCTGCGCATCGCCGCGCGCGACGGCATCGTCGGTTTCGCCGTCGGCGAACTGGGGCTTGAACTGCTCGGACTTGCCGAGTCGCCGATAAAAGGGCGGGAGATGGGCAACACGGAATATCTTTCATACTGGCGCAAAAAGGGAGATCGGGAATGATCGCGAAACTCATCATCGACAAAAAGCGTGAAGGCCGCGCGCTCGGTTCCGCGGAGATCCGCGAATTCGTCAACGCTTTCACCTCCGGCGAAATTCCCGATTGCCAGATGTCCGCGCTGGCTATGGCGATCTGCTGCCGCGGAATGACCGAACGCGAAACCGCCGATCTGACCGAAACGATGATGAACTCCGGAAGGACGCTTTCGTGGGAGGGGCTTGTCACCGCCGACAAGCATTCCACCGGCGGAGTCGGCGACAAACTTTCGCTCGTCGTCCAGCCGCTCGCCGCCGCCTGCGGAGTTTTCGTGCCTTCGCTCACCGGCCGGGGGCTGGGGCTGACCGGCGGCACCGCCGACAAACTCGAAACCATCCCCGGCTACAACGCTTCGCTTTCGCTGGAGGATTTCGACCGGGTCGTCCGCGAGGTCGGCGTTTCCATGACCGTGCAGACCGGCGAGATAACCCCGGCCGACAAGAAGCTCTACGCGCTTCGCGATGTGACCGGTACGGTCGCTTCGGTTCCGCTTATCGTCGCCTCGATCCTCTCCAAAAAGCTCGCGGAAGGCGCGGGAAGTCTGGTTTTCGACGTCAAGTGCGGCGGCGGCGCGTTCATGAAGACGAAGGAGGAGGCGCGGGAACTCGCCAGAGCGCTCGTCGCCGGGGCGAAGGCGGCGGGACGCAGGGCGGCCGCGCTCGTCACCGACATGTCGGCGCCGCTCGGGTACGCCGTCGGAAACGCCAACGAGGTCGCCGAGGCGATGGCGGTTCTCGAATGCCGCGAAGGCTACGAAGATTGCGGCGGCGAGGTCGGACTTTGCGTGGAGCTCGCCGCGATGATGGTTTCGCTCGCCGGGGATATCGAACTTGACGCCGCCCGCGAGAAATGCCGCGAGCGTCTCGCCGACGGTTCGGCGCTCGCCAAATTCAAGGCGATGGTCGTTGCCCACGGCGGCGATCTTGAGCGGTTTTCGAAGATCCTCGAGCGTCCGCGTTCGAAATTCCGCATTCAGGCGATGCGTTCGGGCTTCATCGGCGCCATCGACGCGGAGAAGGTCGCGCGCGTCGCGTTTGAACTCGGAGCGGGCCGCGCCGCCCCCGGCGAAAGCATAGATCCTCTCGCCGGGGTCACTCTCGCCGTGAAAACGGGAGACCGGGTGGCGGTGGGCGACGCGCTGGCGACACTTGAAAAATCTTCGGGTCCCGACGGCCTGGAAAAATGCGCGGGCGAGCTTTACAGGGCTTTCACGATCGTGTCATCGGCTCCGGAGCGTTCGCCGCTGATAATTGAACGGATCTGAAGATGACCAATATCCTGACATCGGCGCTTATGTCGGCGCTGTCGTTCACATACCAGCCGGATGTGCGTACCGCGTACATTTCGCGCGGACGCATTTCCGAAGACCGCCCCATCCAGTCGAATCTGCTGCGGCTTGACGTTTCGCTGGACGAGTGGGGCGGCGTCGGTCTATGGCACTGGCACTACAATTCGCTAACCGACCGGATGCGCGACAAATACGACTGCCAGCTGACGGAATCCGACTGGGGAGTCTTTTACAATTACGGCTGGGAGATCGCCGAGGGCTGGACGCTCAAAAGCGAGATTATGATCCGCTGGTTCACGTTCCTTTTCTACCATGAGCCGTACAAGGGGACTGCGGACCATTCCATGCTTGAATATTATCTCGAACAGGCGCTGGAGAATCCGTATGCGACCCCGCTTCTGCGCGTCCGCCGCTGTGTGCATGAAAAAGACTATCTGTATTTCCGCGCCGGGCTGCGGCGTATGTTTCCGGTCGAATGGTTCGGCTGGACGGAAGGTTTGACGGTGACCCCGGCCGCCTACATCGACTTCGGAGACGACAATCAGCGTCGGCTGCGCTACGGCGGCACACGTCCGGACGGCGGCGACTGGAGTTCCGGGGTGATGTCGGTCATCGGCGAGTTTACGCTTTCCTGTCCCGTCAACCGGAACGTCACCGCGTACGCGACACTGCAGCAGTTCGGGATCGTGGACGACGATGCCCGTGAAAACACCCGTCATCCGTACCACCGCGACTATACGGTGTTCACGATCGGTCTTAAATGCAGATTCTGAAAGGACATATGAACTACGCGTCGATCAGAAAGCACGATATAGCCAACGGCGAGGGCGTCAGGGTGTCGCTGTTCGTCTCCGGATGCACGCACCGCTGCAGGGGGTGCTTCAACGAAGAGGCGCAGGCGTTCGATTACGGCGAGCCGTTCACGGTCGAGACCGAAAATGAGATCATTGAAGCGCTGAAGCCGGATTACATCGCCGGTCTTACGCTTCTCGGCGGAGAGCCGATGGAGCCGGACAACCAGCGTGCGCTCGTTCCTTTTCTCAGACGCGTGTCCGCTTCGTTTCCGGACGGCGGCAAGACACTGTGGGTCTATACCGGCTGCACTTTGGAGGAGCTTCAGGACGAAGGCAGCCGCTGGCGCACCGAGGTGACCGGTGAATTTCTCGCGATGACCGACGTTCTCGTCGACGGTCCGTTCGTCGAGGAGCTCAAGGACATTTCGCTGCGCTTCCGCGGAAGTTCGAACCAGCGGATACTCAGACTCCGGTGAGCGACCTGCGCCGGCGGTACGGGTAAAACCGAGACCCCGCATTAATATCTTTCGGCGTGACAAATGGCGGCTGAATTGGTAAAATTCAAGCCGATATGTCATTGAACGAAAGGGAATGAATATGAAGAAAGCGGTGATGCTTTTTGTCTTCTTGACCGTTTATGCGGCTGCAGGGGTTACATATTCGCTCAAGGAGAGCGTAAGCGGCATTGATTTCGACTGGACTTATTGCGGCAATTATACCGCAGAGGGGGGGGGTGAAGCGGAGGCGGCGCCCGGCGAAGGTGATACGGTTGTGATACCGTTCAACGTTCATGCCAAGCTCGACGCATCTTCTCCGTCGTTCGCGCTGGTCACCAAATTGAAGCGCGTTACCCCCAAGGGCGGAAGTATTTTTGAAATCACCGTTCCTGAAGGGCAAAAGGCCGA